>JBOHYL010000120.1:0-8137 GCA_050737915.1 Rudaea sp. | reverse complement strand
TCCTTCGACATCGTGTAGAAGATGCGGGGCTGGCCGAGAAGCATGACGAGGATGACCGACGACAGCCCAGCGATGGCGCCGATCTTGACCACGGGGCGGAGCCAGGCGAGCGCCGGGCCGGCCGCGTTGATGCCGACCGCGATCGGATCGGGCACGTTGAGCTCGGTGTAATTCACGATGCCGGTGAGCACCAGGGCGACCGCGATGTAGAGCACGGTGCAGATCGCGAGCGAGCCGAGAATGCCGATCGGCATGTCGCGCTGCGGGTTTTTCGCTTCCTGTGCGGCCGTGGATACCGCATCGAAGCCAATGTAGGCGAAGAACACGATCGAGGCGCCGCGGAATACGCCGTTCCAGCCGTAATGTCCGGCGCTGTCCAGCGGCGGGACGAATGGATGCCAGCGCGCCGGATCGACGAATTGCAGACTGAAGCCGATGAAAAGCAAAATGACGACGAGCTTGATTGCCACGATCACGGCATTGGCCGTGGCCGATTGCGAGATGCCGCGATAACACAATATGCTGATCGCGCCGATGATCAGTACCGCCGGCAAGTTGATGATGGCGCCGGTCATGTGGACCGAACCATTGGCTATGGTCAGCGGTGCCGAGGCGAGTGCCGCGGGCAGGGCGAGCTGTACATTCATCCAGCCGCCGATCGAATGCAGCAGGCTGTTCAAGTATCCCGACCAGCCGACCGCTACCGTGGAGGCGGCGAAAAGATATTCGAGCACCAGCATCCAGCCGATGAACCAGGCCACGATCTCGCCGAGCGTGGCGTACGAATACGAGTAGGCGCTGCCCGACACCGGCAGCATCGCGGCAAATTCGGCATAGCACAGACCGGCAAATGCGCAGGCAATGCCGGCAAACACGAAACTCAATACCACGGCCGGCCCGGCGTATTCGGCCGCGGCATGTCCGGTAAGCACGAAGATGCCGGCGCCGATGATCGCGCCGATGCCGAGCATGACCAGATGTCCGGCGGTCAACACGCGCTTGAGCGTGACTTCACCCTGCGCACTGCCATGGACCGGCTCGCCGGCATCCACATGCGGCGTCGGATGGACCGGTTGGGTGATGAAAAGACTGTTCGCCATCGAGACTCCCCTCTCAAGGTGTGACCGGCAGGCGCTTGGCGTACCGGAACCGTGTCGTCGGCGCTGGCTGCGCGGAGGCGACGCGGTACCTTGCCAAAGTCTGCCGTTCAACACAAGCGGTTTACGCGGGGTTGTGCGGGATTTTCATTCCGCCGCGCACGAGCGTGGCCGGCGAATGTCGAGCCAATCACGCTCTGCCGCTGAATTCCCCGGTCAGCGTGCTTACCAGAATCCTTTCGCCAGTGACGATGTACTCAGGCACCTGGATTTCGATGCCGGTGTTGAGTTTGGCGGGTTTGGGGCGTTTGGTCGCAGTGGCGCCCCTGAGCTCGGGCGCGGTATCGACGACCTCCAGGGTCACGGTTGGCGGCAACTGCAGGGCTACCGGTTCATCGTCAATCAATTGCACGTAGCAACCTTCCAGACCATCGGCGATAAAGCCCGCAGCATCGCCGATGCGGTCACGGCCAAGTGTGTACTGGGTGTAATCCTGCGCATCCATGAACACGAAGAAATCGCCATCCAGGTAGGAATAATTCACTGCACGACGCACGAGTTCGGTTTCCTTCAACTCGTCGTCGGCGCGCAGCGACAGATCCAGTTTCTGTGCTCCGGGCACGCTGTACAGGGTGAAACGGAAAGTAACATTGCCGCCACGCGCGGTTGGTGAACTGCGCTCAATGTCGCGCACGTGCCAGACGCGGCCGTTGTGTTCGACGACGTTGCCTTTTTTGATTTCCGCGGCTTTCATTTCGGGGCCAACCGGATCGCGCCATCGACGCGGATCACACTGCCGTTCATGTAGCGGTTTTGCAGGATAAACGCGACCGTATTGGCGAATTCCTCGGGTGTGCCCAGACGCGACGGATAGGGTACTTGTGCACAAAGCGAAGCGTATACTTCCTGCTTCATGCCATCGACCATCGGTGTGTGGAACACGCCGGGGGCTACCGTCATAACGCGCACGCCGATGCGGGCGAATTCGCGCGCCATCGGCAAAGTCATGGCGACGATGCCGCCTTTTGATGCCGAATATGCGGCCTGACCGATCTGACCTTCGTATGCTGCAATGGACGCGGTGTTCACGATCGCACCGCGCTCATCATCGTCGCCTGGTGCGTTGTGCTGCATGGCGTCGGCGGCGGCCTTGGCGACATTGAAACTGCCGATCAGGTTCACCATCACGGTGGTCTGGAACGTCTTCAGCGGCATTGGCCCTTGCTTGCCGAGCACGCGGCCGGCACCGAGGATGCCGGCGCAATTGATCGCGGCATTCAGTCCGCCCATACGCTCGACGGATTGTTTGACAGCCGCGGCAACGCCGTCTTCGCTGGTCACATCGGTGCGCTGATAACTGGACTTGGCACCAAGTTCGGCCACAGCCTGTGCGCCTTTTTCGTCGTTGATGTCGAGCAGAGCCACGCTGGCGCCGTGCGCGGCCAGATGTTTGGCGACGGCGAAGCCGAGCCCGGAAACGCCGCCGGTGATGACGGCCTTGATCTGATCCAGTTGCATGAAACGCATTCCTTGAAGTGTGGCCGGTCGGCCATGTTTGATATGCGTGATTAAAAACGATCGCGAAAAAAACCACGCGCATGGTAGCGAACTTGCTCCACGGAACCTTTGAATAACCGTCGCGAGCGAAGACAGATTGCGCGTCGCCGGAGCGCAGAAACCGGAGTTTACTTCGTGTAAATGAGGATTTCGAGCACCGCCGGCGCACGATATGTCGAGCGCAGCAGGTTATTCAGAGGTTTCCGATAGGTCGAGTAAATAGAACCGGTTGCAGCCGAAGTGCCCGGTACTGCCTAGTGCTTTGGGAATGCGTGTGAATCCATGCCTTTCGTAGAGTTTCTGTGCAGCGTTCATTCCGGTGAGTGTTTCCAAATAGCAGTGTTTGTAGCCGAGGTTGCGCGCCGCTCCCAGACATCGCCGCATCAGCGCGGTGCCTGCGCCGCAGCCGCGCAACAGTGGCAGAAAATACATCTTGCGCAGTTCGCACGCGCCCACTTCGCCATCCAGTGGCGCGATGCCGCCGCCGCCGCAGATCCGCCCATCCATCTCGACCACGAAATACGCGCAACCTGCGCGCGCATATGCCGCGTGCATGGCAGTGACTTCCGCATCGTGGATGGCGAAGCCCGGGCCGTCGGCGCCGAACTCCGGCATCACAGCGTGAATGACTGCGGCAACGGCGTTGTCGTCGCCGTCAGCAATCGGACGAATCGAAAAGGTGCTCACAACGGACGACGAAAATCCAGGTCATAACGAGAACCGTGCACCAGCACATGCACGCGCAGATTGGTGATGCTGATCGGATCGCTCGGCCCGGCATCCGCCGCGTTGGAGTGACCGACGTCGGCGGGATCGACCACAGTGACACTGCCCTTGCCGACGACTTCGAGTACGTTATCCGGGCCGATGAACGCGGCGGTGTCGGCATCCAGGCCGATGCCGAGCACAAACGGGTTGAGCGCGAGCGCGCCAAGCAGGCGGCCGAGGCGGTCCGCACCGGCGCCGCCCTGATCGATCAGCAAGCGGTTGGATAGCCCCAGACCCGGCGCGAGCGCGACATTGCCCATACGTGGCGAGGATCCGTGTGCGCCGCCGCCGAGCATGTGCTCGGGCAGCACGGCGGCGCCGGCACCGATGCCGCCTACAACCATGCCTTCGGCATTGCGTTTGCGCAACAGTCGCGCCAGTGCGGTACCACCCAGCAGTGTAGACAGCCGCAGCGGTTGATCGGCGCATAGCAGCGCCAGATCGGCGTGCTCGACCGCCGCCAACGCGGCCTGCAACTCGCTGTCGCCGCGTCGCATCAAGGCGAGTCGCTGCACTTGCCCGGCACCATCGGAGAGCAAGCGCACATCCAGATCGTCCGCCAGCGTCTCGTCGGCGGCAGCCACGATCAGCGCCACGCGCGGTCCGCGTTCCAGCATCGCAAACAGGCGCTTGAAGATTCCCGTTTCGCCGGCGCCGCGCACACTCACGCCAATCGCAACCAGATAGCCGCGGGATTGATCGGGGGCGAGGCGGGCGGGCATGGTCGGTGATTATATCCGGCGTTCAGAGGCTATCGACCAGGCTTTTCAGTGCAGCATCCAGTGCGCGCAAGGGTTCGTCGGATTGAGTCAATTCCGGCAAGCGCTCGCGGATGCGCATGGCCAGTGCATCGCGGCGTGGTCGGTCGTTGGCAATTTCCACTGCCAGCGCCGCCAGTTGCTGCGGTGATTGCGCAATCAACTCATCGCAACCCAGATGCTTGAGCATTGCCATCGATTGTCTGCCGCGCATGAATCGTCCCGGGCAGGTGACAACGGGCAGGCCGGCGTGCAAGGCGTCCAGACTGGTGTTGCCGCCGGAAAAATGCAGGGTATCGAGCATCACGTCGCAGGCCATGTTCACCTGCAAGTAGGCGGCGCGATCGCGCGGCGGCAGGAACAGCGTACGTCCCGCCGCGTCGATTCCCGCTGCGCTGAACGCGCGCACGATGCGCGCGCCGACCATGTTTTGCGCGCCGCTTTCGCGGCTGTCGAAGAACACGAGTGCGGCGGCTGGATCACGCCGCGCGATATCGGCGAATACCACGTCGTTGTCCGGATGCAATTTGAACAACGACTGTGGCACAAGATACAGCGTGCGGTTTTCCGGCAGGCCGATGGCGGTGCGCGCGGCGGCTGTCGGAACGGGATGACTCAAGTAGCGGGTCCCCAACCCCGGCAAGGTGAGCAGACGTTCGCTGTAGTGCGAGATCGCATCCGCGGGTTCCATTTCGGCGCACGAGAAGAAGGCGTCGATCGTCGACAGACCCGTGGTGACGGGATGCCCCCACGCACAAACCTGTACCGGTGCCAGGCGCAGCCCAGCCAGGCCGAGTGTGCGGTAATCCATTCCCAGTTCCGGATACACGATGGCGTCGGCACCCAGCTCGTGCAATTGCCCAGCGGCTTCCGCCAAACCTCCGGCCAGCGCGATTTCGCCGTGGGCTGCCGCCGCGAGGCGCGCGCTGAGCTCGTCGCGCGTATCACCGACATGCGCCAGGATCAGTTCCCACCCGGCGTTCGCCAGATATTCGACCCACGAGGTGAAATACGAGCCGACCGTACATCGGTGAAATCGGCTGGAAACCAATGCCAATCGTGGGCGCGCGCGCGACGATCGAGGTGCTGCTCGAGAAAACCGCGGGAGCAGCGCTTGCAGTGAAGCGCTGGACCAGGTGGCGAATCGGCGCTGTGGTTCGCGATCGTCCTCACCTTGGTAGGCCAGGTGGAAATTGTCCCAGAGTACGGCTTCCGGCGGTGTCGCGATGGCCGTCACATGCGCAGGCGGATATGCCTCGACGAAGTCGGCAAGACGCGCAAGATACTCGGCGCGCGTCGCTTCCAGATCCGCGCGGCTGCGATACGTCGCCGGCAATCCGAGTGCAACGGCCAGATCGATGCGCAGGCATTCGCCGGCGTCCGTCAGGCTTTTCCGCAGGCTGCCGAGCAGTTCGCGGCTGCCGGCCAGATCGCTGTTTTTGCGCAATTGCTGACAGAACTCACGCGCCCACGCCACGGTTCCGGATCGCTGCTCGATCAGCCGCCGCGCCAGCGCCTTGGCCGCATCGGGCGATTTCGCGCCGAGCAGCAGGCGGCCGCATTGCTGGAGTTGCTCGCGTGTGCCGCCGTGTTTGGCGATGCGCTCGATCTGGTTCATTGCATCGTCGCTGTCGCCCGCGGCAATCTGCGCCTCGGCCAATTTGAGGCTGAAGGCCACGTTTTCCGGATCGGCGTCAACGGCACGGCGCAGGTGGGCGACAGCATCATCAAAATGTGCGGTTTCCAGTCCGAGCAAACCGAAGTTGTAATGTGCGTCGTGGTTGTTGTCGTCGGTTGCGAGAGCCTGTCGATAGGCGCGTTCAGCTGCCGCGATGTCGCCCTTATCCTTTTCCCGGTTGCCGATACGCATCCAGCACACCGACAGGTTTTTGCGGATGGTGGCGTGGTTGGGTTGGCGTACCAGTAACCAGTCCAGATCGGCAATGGCGTCCGGCCAGCGCTCGAGTTTGAGCGCGGCGTTGGCGCGCAGTGCGCGTGCCTGCGCATGCGCAGGCGATGCAACGAGTATGCGGCTGGCCTCGGCAAATGCGACGGTGAAATTACCGTGCGTGAACGCAGCCTGCGCCGCGCGCAATTGTGTTGCATCCGCACTCATGCTTCCGCCTTGCCCACCCTGCTGCCGTTGTCACGCGCCAGTTGCGTGCTGAGCCAGCGGCCGGTGTCGATCAATTCAGGCAAATCAACGCCGGTGGTGATGCCCATCCCATGCAGCATGTAAATGACGTCTTCTGTGGCGACATTGCCAGTGGCGCCGCGCGCATACGGACAGCCGCCGGCACCGGAAACGGACGCATCGACCACCGCCACTCCGAGTTCCAGGCACGCCAGGATGTTGGCCAGCGCCTGACCGCGGGTATCGTGAAAATGCACAGCCAATGCCGACATCGGTACCTGTGCCGCGACGGCGGCAAGCATCGCCTGCGCCTTGGCGGGTGTACCGATGCCGATGGTATCGCCGAGCGAGATTTCGTAGCAGCCCAATTGGTGCAGCCGCTTGGCTACGCGCACGACGTCGGCGACCGGAACCTCACCTTGATACGGGCAGCCGAGTACGGTGGAAACGTAGCCGCGCACGGCGACGCCATCGGCTTTGGCGCACTGCATGACCGGCGCGAAACGGTCGATGGATTCGTCGATGGATGCATTGATGTTCTTGCGGTTGAACGCCTCGCTTGCGGCAGTGAACACGGCGATTTCGGCAGCGCCGACGGTACGCGCGCGTTCGTAGCCTTGCAGGTTCGGCACCAATACCGGATAGCGCACGCCGGGCTTCTTGCGGATAGCCGCATAAACGTCCACGGCATCTGCCAGTTGCGGCACCCATTTCGGGCTGACGAAACTGGTCGTTTCGATGGTTTCCAGTCCACACGCAGAGAGCCGGTCGATCAATTCGATCTTGACCGGGGTCGGGATGACGGCTTTCTCATTCTGCAAGCCGTCGCGGGCGCCGACTTCGACGATGCGGACGTGGTCGGGAAACATGGGATCCAGTCAGACTACAGCCTTCACGAACCTCACATGATGCCATGACTGGCCGATTGCAAGGTGGTGTTGCGCCCATCGGCGGCAATGGGTTGGTCGGTGAGTGTTCAATCGGCGAAGAGCACCAGCACGCTGTCGGCTTCGACGAAGTCATCCTTGGCGGCGGAAATGCTTTCGATGGTGCCGGCACGTGGAGCTTTCAGTGAAAGCTCCATCTTCATGGCTTCCATTACCAGCAGTTCCTGGCCGGCCTCGACCTTGTCGCCGGCCTTGGCCTTGACCAGCACACTGCGTCCCGGCATCGGCGCCACGACCTGGTTGCCGCCAGTGCTGTCACTCGTACTCCACGCGAACGCCGGTGCGCGATCGAATCGCCAGCGGATGCCGTTGGCATCATGCAGCAGCACCCGCACGGCGTCGGCGCGGACATCGACCCGGCGCGCCTCGCCATTGAAGCGGGCGCTGAGGGTGTGCCCGTCCCAGCGCGAACCCGTGACTTCACACTGCGTGTCAGCGGATTGCAATCGATAATTCCCGGCGTGGCCGCGCGCTTCAATTTCGTGGCGCGCATCGCCGACCACGAGCGCCATGATGCGCTTCCCGGCATGGCCAATCCGCCACGCGTCTGCGCAATCCCACGGTGAATGCGGATCTGACGCTGCGTACCCCGCGTGTTGCTCGTCGTGCAGCAACGCGGCGACGGTCGCGGCAAGTACGGCATCTGTTCCCGGTTGTGCATCGCCTGCGACGAATTCGTCGAGGTGCCGGTCGAGATAGCCAGTGTCGATGCGGCCCTCGACGACCGTCGGGTGGCCGGCAAGCCGCTCCAGGAATGCGACATTGCTGTTTGGCCCGATGATCTCGCATTCCGCCAATGCTTCACGCATCCGTTGCAGGGCCGACGGGCGGTCCACGTCCCACACCACCAGTTTGGCGATCATGGGATCGTAGAAG
>JBOHYL010000119.1:0-12731 GCA_050737915.1 Rudaea sp. | reverse complement strand
GGATTCGCTCGGCGGCAGCGCGGTGGTCACCGTCAACGCGTCGGGCATTCGGCTCGATGGCGTCGTCGTCGACGGCGACAACACCAACCTGACATCATCCGTCACCTTGAACGGCACGAATCCCGATGCCGATTCGGGTGTGTTCGCTTCCGGCAGCAACGGGACGTTGCAGAACACGGTGTTCCGCAACTTCGGCGGCTCGGGAATTCTCGCCTGCGAAGACCTGGTGAATTGCGCCAGCGCGACCGCCGGCGGCGACAATGTAATCCGGCAGAACCGCTTCACCAACATCACGAATCCGTCGACCTGGGGCATCGGTGTCTATGCCGGCGACGACTTCTACGCGCAGATCAACGACAACCTGTTCGACCAGGTGCGCGTGGGCATCCAGTTTGCGGAAAACGATCATCTGGCCGACACCGGTGCGCAACCGCCGCAGGTGCAGGGTAACGAGATTCATGCCACGCGTATCGGCTTGTTCTTCAACTTGTTCTACCAGAGTGCGACGACGTGGTCGGTGACCAACAACCACATCTTCGCTTCCGCCAATGCCGGCCAGACCGGTCAGTGGCGCGGCATCCAGGTCGAATCGATGCAAAGCGCGCAACCCGCGGTGATCAGCGGCAATGTCATTGATGGCAGCGCCTTGCTCGGCCAACGCAGCACGGTCGGTTACGTGTTGAACAACTGGACCAGCAGCCAGAGCGCAACCACGGCGATCGATGGCGGCAGCGTCAGCAACGCAGACGTGGGCGTACTTGCCACCGATGCGACGAATTACACCGGGCCGGTGAATGGTGCGCTGATCCAGAATATCGCCTTCGACAACATCGCGCTTGGTGCGATTTATGTCGAAGACACCAACGAACAATCCGGTTCGGCAGCGGTGACAATCGGTAGCGGCAATACCTACAGTAGTGTCGCACACCAGTTGGTGCTGGCAGGCGCAGCGCCGGGAGTGAGTTTCAGCGGTGGCAGCGTGAACGACGTGCTGGTGCGCGCAGCCGGAGCGTATTTTTACGGTATACCGAATGCCAACCTTTGCAATCCGGCGGCCTGCACCACGGCCAACGCATTGATCAACACCGGCATTGCCGATGTTGCAGCGAGTGGCACCGTGTATGTTGAAGCGGGTACGTTCGCCCAGAACGTTGTCGTCAACAAGAGCGTGACACTGGATGGTCCGTTCCACGGGGTTGCCGGTTTCGACGGCTCGCGCGATGGTACCGGCGAGGCGATCATTTCGCCGGCCAGCGGCAGTGCGTTGACCCTGGCCGCGAATGCTGCGCAAGTCGACGGGTTCACGCTGAGCATCGCTTCCGGCCTCGCCGTGGTGCCAGGTGGAGCCAGCCGTGACAACCTGCAGTTCGTCAACAACCGTGTCGTCGATATTACCAATGGCGTCGGTATCCGCTTCGAGCCGGGCGAAGGCACGCCGGCCACTGGCTTCACGATCTCGGGGAACCTGTTTGCCGACATCGGCGGCAGCGGCACGAACGGGTCCGCGATCGAGTTGTACAAGGGAACGCGCAACGCGACCGTAAGCAACAACCACTTTGACAGCGTTCAGCAGATCGCGCTGCAAGCCAATGGCGGTAGCGGCACGGTGCAGGGCCTGACCGTCACCGGGAATGTCGTGCGCGATCCGGATAACGTCAATCCGAGCGACGCTTTCGTGCTCACCAAGGTCACGAATGCCGTTGTGCAAGGCAACGACTTGCAGGAAATCACAACGGGCTTGTTTGTTTCCGACGACGAAACCAGCCTGCGGTTTGTCTGCAACACCGTTGTTGCCACTCGGGGCGTGTCAACAGGCGATTTCTTTGGTGGCGTGCTCAATAGCGGCCTGGCTGTTTTCGATAATGCGATCAGCGCCAACCCCGATATTTCCAACAGCATGGCGCAGACCCTGACCATCGGCTCGAACTGGTACGGCGGCGGTAACGCCACGGTCACGGGCAGCAATGTGCAGGTGGCCGACGCACTGCCAGCCAATCCGATCGGCGATCCGAATTGCGGCGACAACACGCCGACGCAGATTGTCGTGGTGTCCGGCAGCAATCAGTTCGCAGTCATCACCAACTCGTTTGCCGGCGCACTGGTCGGCCGCCTCGAGGACGTGCTCGGCGGCGCAGTGCCGGGCGAGCCGATGGTATTCACGCCGCCGGGCAGCGGTGCCTCCGCGAACCTGGCTACGCCGAGTGGAGTAAGCGATTACAACGGCGTGTTCAGCACCACCGCGATCGCCAACAGTGTGGCCGGTCCGTATTCAGTGATGCTGACAGACGCGAATTTCGGCAGCATCGCACCGGCTGGATTCATGCTGACCAACGAGGCCGCGCAGGCTACGATCACGCTCAATTCGGCGGATTTGAGTGCGACCTACGACGGTAATCCGCACGCGGTCGGCGCGACCACATCTCCGTCCGGCTTGAGCTACTCGGTCACCTACAACGGCAGCGCGACTGTGCCGACCAATGCCGGTAGCTACTACGTTGTGGCGACGATCGTCGATCCGAGCTATGCCGGCAGCACCAGCGGCACGCTGGTGATCGCCAAGGCGCCGGCGACGGTGACGTTGTCGAATCTGTCGCAAACTTACGATGGCAATCCGAAGCCGGTGACGGTGACGACGAGTCCGCTTGGTCTGAGTACCACGGTCACCTACAACGGCAGCGGCACCCCGCCGAGCGCAGTCGGCAGCTACAGCGTGGTGGCGACAGTGACCGATCCGAACTACACGGGTTCTGCCAGCGCCACGTTGACCATTAACGCTGCCGCGGCGCCGGATATCAAAGTGTCGATCTCCAGCGACCGCAGTTATGTGCAGTATGGCAAGCTGCTGACCTACACCATCTTGGTGCAGAACGTCGGCAATGCGGACGCGGCCAGTGTCGTCACCGACGCTGCTCTGCCGGCCACACTGGTCAATGGCAACTGGACCTGCGTCGGTTCCGTCGGCTCGACCTGCGGTGCGGCGAGCGGCAGTGGTGATTTGCACGATACCGCGGTCGTTCTGCAGTCCGGAGTGCTGGTGTACACGTTGACCGCGACCGTCAACGACGATCCGTCGCTGACCACCGACCAGATCGCCATCACGGCTACGGCTACCGTAAACGGCGCACCCGCCGACAGCAACCTGGCGAACAACACGGCCACGGCCAACACGCAGATCGTCATCTTCCGCGACGGCTTCGAGACCGGTGGCGACGGCGCGCAGGAGAGCTCGGCTGAGCACATTCTGATGTCGAGCATGAATGCCGAATCCACGCTGTCGCTGGATTCGGCGCAGGCGCCGCAAACGCAGAACCTCCCGCAGATATGGCTGCGCGGCGTGGATGCGAGCGGCCGCAATGTGTTCCGCATCGATAGTTTGCGCATCGGCAGTCTGCAGCTGATGCGCCTCGCGGTGAGCGATGCGAACGGCAACCTGGTGCCCGGTGCGTGGCTGCAAGCGCAGCCGTTCGCGTTCGCGTTCGGGTTCGCGGGCAGCAGCGGCAAGTACCAAGCGATGTTGGCGACGGGCAAGGTGACGCTGCAATTGGCGATGCCGGCCTGGGCCGTGCTGCCGGTCCAGGTGTACACGACGCATTGATTGTCAGGGCTTGCTATCCGGCCAGGGATGGCCGGGCAGCGCTGGGGAACCCCTGATTAACCTGCTGCACTCGAGAGTTTGCGCGCCGGCGGTGCTCGAAAGCCTCATTTACTGTCAGGTAAACTCCGGTTTCTGCGCGCCGGCGTCACGCAATCTGACTTCGCTCGCGACGGTTAATCACAGGCTCCTTGGGTCCGGACATTCAATCCAGCCGTTTGCGCGTGCGCGCAATGGCGATGCTCAGCATCACCACGATGAACACGCCGAGCGTGGCCAGTTCCGGCCATAAATCTTCGAGCGTGGCCGCGCGCAGCAGGATGCCGCGAATCAGGCGCATGAAATGCGTCATCGGCAGAATCTCGGCCAGCCATTGCGCCGGCCACGGCATGCCGGCGTACGGAAACATGAAGCCGGACAGCAGGATCTGCGGCAGAAATGTGAAGAACGCGAGCTGCATGGCCTGAAACTGGCTGCGCGCGAGCGTCGACAGGAACACACCGAGCGCGAGCGAGGCGACGATGAACACCAGCGACGCGGTGTAGACGTCGAAGAGGCTGCCGCGGATCGGCACCTGGAAGATCGCCACGCCCAGCAGCAGCACCAGGGTGACCTGAATCAGACCAATGCCGACGAAGGGCAGCACCTTGCCCATGGTCAGTTCGGTTGGCGACACCGGCGTCGCGATCAAAAATTCCAGATTGCCGCGCTCGCGTTCACGCACCAGCGCCATCGCCGTGAACAGCACCATGGTCATGGTCAGGATCACGCCGATCAGGCCGGGCACGGTATTGATTGGGGCGCGCCGGCTCGGGTTGTAGAAGTTCGCGATTTCCACGTTGTTGGGCGGCGCGGGAGCGGTCGCATCCAGCAGCGATGACAGCGGCAACGCGGCGAGCTGGCGCACCGCCTGCTGCACGGTCTGGTCGGAACCGTCGACCACGAGTTGCAGCGGCGGGCGATCATGTTCGATCAGCCGGCGTTCGAAATCGGGCGGAATCACCAGTGCCGCGCTGATCTTGCCCTGGCGCAACAGATCGTCCAGTTCCTGCGGTGTGCGCAGACGATAGCCGAAATCCAGTACCTGGGTTTGCGCAAGTTCTGCGACGAGCAGGCGCGACTGCGCGGTGTGCGCTTGATCGAGTACCGCCGCGGGCAGGTGGCGGATGTCCAGGTTGATGGCGTAGCCGAACAGCAGCAACTGCATGATCGGAATGCCGACGATCATTGCCAGCGTGAGACGGTCGCGGCGCAACTGGCGCAATTCCTTGAGTACGATCGCCCAGAGCCGGCGCAGGTTCATGCGCTCTGCTCCGCCGCCGGCGCCTGGCTCGTGGCGGCGACGAACACGTCTTCGAGATTCGGCCGCACCGCTTGCGCCTGCGCGGTGATGCCGGCGGCGCGCAGGCGCATGTCGATCGCCTCGCGCAAGCCGGCATCGGTGTCGCCGAGCACGCGCAGGCTCGCTCCGATTTGCGCCATCGCCGTGATGCCGGCAACGTCGCTGAGCGCGCCTTGCGCGGCGCGTGGATTGGCGCAATCGATGAGCAGCACCTGACCGGGCAGCGAATCCTCGAGTTCCTGCGGCGTGCCGTCGGCGACGAGGCGGCCGTGGTCGAGGATCGCCAGCCGATGGCAGCGCTCGGCTTCGTCCATGTAATGCGTGGATACCAGGATCGTCGTGCCCGCATCGGTTAGCGCGAACAGCGACTCCCAGAATTCGCGCCGAGATTGCGGATCCACCGCGCTGGTCGGTTCGTCCAGCAGCAGCAGTTCCGGTTCGTGCAGCACCGCGGCGGCCAGCGCCAGGCGCTGCCTCTGGCCGCCCGAAAGCGTCCCGGCAAGCTGGCTGCGCAATGCGTCCAGTTCATACCGCGCGCACAGCTCGCCGATGCGAGTGCGCGCTCGCACGCGCGGCAATTCGTGCACGGCGGCGACGAAGTCGAGGTTCTCGGCGACGGTCAGATCCTCGTACAGCGAAAATTTCTGCGTCATGTAGCCGATGCGGCGCTTGAGCGATTCGGCTTGCTGCGGAATCCGGTAGCCGAGTACTTCGATATCGCCTGCGCTCGGCAGCAGCAAACCGCACAGCATGCGGATCGTCGTGGATTTTCCGGATCCGTTCGGTCCGAGAAAACCGTACACCTGGGCGTGGGCGACGGTCAGATCCAGCCGGTCGACGGCAACGACATTGCCGAAGCGTCGGCTAAGCCCACGCGCGATGATTGCATTCATGTCGCGCTCGCGCGCATGCACGGACAGGTCGGGATGGGTGGAAGTCTGCGCCGGCATGTCACTTGGCGGTGAGCAGACTCGCCCGGCACGGAATTCCCGCCGGCAGCTTGCGCGCGGCGTCGCCATCGAGAAACAAGTCGGCGCGCCAGGTCAGGCGGCTCGCGTCGTCGCCGGACAGCGCGTAGTACGGCGTGAAACTCGCTTCGCTGCGGATACGCCGCAGCGTGGCGGTGAACGGCTGCGTCACACCATCTACCTGAACCTGAAAGCGCGCGCCGGGCTGCAACGACGCGCGTCGCGGCTCGGGGACGAACACCTGGGCATAGGGTGCGTCGCCCACCAGCAGACTGACCACACTCGCGCCCGCGGGCGGACGATCGCCGAGCCGGAACGTCAAGGCATCGACGCGGCCGGCGCGCGGCGCGCGCACCGAAAGACGCGACAGCGTGATCGCAAGTTGTGCGGCTTGCGCCTTCGCTTGTGCGAGCGCGGCTTCGCCCTGGGCCAGGTCCTCCGGCCGCGTGCCGTGCAGCAGTTCGGCCAGATTCGCGCGCGCCGCGGCTACGTCCGCATCGGCTTGCCGCAGTGCAGTGTTGGCGTTGTCCAGATCCGCCTGACTGTTCAGGCCGCGCTTGCGGATGTCGGCAATGCGATCACGCGCAATGCGCGCATTCGCCGCCGTGGTTTGCATCCGCGCCAATGCTGCACGTGTAGCATCGATGGTCTCAATGCGTGCACCGTGGCGAAGTTCATCGAGTGCGGCCGTCAGACGTTGCACTTCGGCCTGTGCGGCATCCAGTTGCGCTTGCGTGCGACGTGGATCGAGGATGAGTAGCAATTGCCCGGCCTGCACGCTGTCACCTTCGTTGACGAGAATCTGCGTGATCGGTTCGGATACTTCCGCAGGCACTGCAATGCGATCCCACTCCAGCGTGCCAAGCAACGCCGGTGGACCGTTGTCGCGTGCGCAGCCGGCAGCGACGAACGCCGTGCACAGCATCGGAAAAAAGCGGGCGATGGAATTTCGCATGCGTGCACTCCGCCTCAGACAATGCCGCCAGCGTAAGCGCAAATGCCGGTTTTGGCCAAGCGCAGCGTGTGTGACTGCGGTCGCAGCCATGCCGGCTGTACCGGTGCAGTATGTGGCGCAGGTCGCCTGCGCGGTATGTTTGGTATCCTGACGAAGTTCAAGGCGGATCGATTCGGAGTGATCACACGGTGATGGCAATTGCATTCTGGCCGGCATGGTTGGCGCCGTTGCTCAATGGCGCGGCCCTGCTGCTGGCTTTGGGTTTTCGGCGCAACCGCGCGGTGCTGGTGTTGGCGGTGCTGACGTTTTCCTCGCTGGCTCTGGCGGAGACGAATTTCGCAGCGTCGGGCGCGCGCGGTGCGGATGCCGCGCGGATGTTCGCGCCATGGCTGCTGCTCGCCGCTGCCGCCTTGCCTGAGCGCGGCCTGCTGGCGCGACGCAATCTGGCGTTGTTGTTGCTGCTGGCGCTTGCGGTGTGGTTGACGTTGGCGGCGTCGGATCGTCTGTGGCCTGGATTGCGCACCGCGCTGCCGTTTGGACTGTTGCCCTGGCGCGCCGGCGCGGTCGCCGCTGCATTGACTTTTGCTGGCGCCCTCATTTGCTTGTTGCGCTGGGTGCTGAACGGTGTGCCGATGGAGGTGGGTTTGGGCATCGTGCTCGGTCTGGCCGGATTTGCGATGTTGCCGGGCATGGGCATCGACAACATCAGCCGCGCATTGGCGCTGGCCGGCGCGGGTGCGTTGCTGGCGGTGCTGTACGCCTCGTACCGCATGGCCTTCGTCGATGCGCTGTCGGGGTTGCCGAACCGGCGCGCGCTCGACGAGACCCTGGCGCGACTGACCGGCGACTACACCGTGGCCATGGTCGACATCGACCATTTCAAGCAGTTCAACGACAGCCACGGTCACGCCGCCGGCGACCGCGTGCTGCAAGCCGTCGCCACGGAATTGCGCCGCGAGCGCCGCGCGCGCGCGTTTCGTTACGGCGGCGAGGAATTCTGCCTGCTGTTTGTCGGCGCGCGCAGCCGCGATGCCGTGCGCATGTGCGATCAGACCCGGCGCGGCGTGGAGCAGATGCGCGTGCGCATCCGGCCGGCGGCGAAAAAATCGCGTGGCGGTCAGGTTCGCAAGCGCGACGAAGCCGTCGAAGCGCGCGTGACAGTGAGCATCGGTGTGGCCATGCGCGACGAGCAGTTGCGCCTTGCATCCGATCTGGTCAAGGCCGCCGATCAGGCGTTGTACAAGGCCAAGGCCAAGGGCCGCAACCGCGTGGTGGCGGGCTGACGGTATTGCTTTGCTCAACTCGTGCGCATCATTCCTGCGTGGTCGTGGCCGCGTCTTCCGTGTCGTCGCGTCGCAGTTGTGCAAATGCGGCGCCAAGCAACGCAGGCGTCAATGCCGATCGCGCCACATACGCCGCACTCGCGCCTAGCGCGGCACCCATGCGTGCCCACCAGCGCAGGGGCAGCAGAGCCAGTGCCAGACCACTGCCCAATCCGCCGCACAACGCAAGCGCGTCGCGATGCCGATGCGCGCGCCGCCGCCAGGATCGCGTGCTGCGGCCAGCTCGCGCTCGGCAGCCGCAAGCCGGGTTTGCGCCCAGTGTACACGCGGCGTGGATGCGGCACGTTTATGGCTGGCAGAACGGCTCGCAGCGGGTTTTGCGGCGGACTTCATGGCAACGGATCTCACGACATGCGCTGGATCAGGCGCGTGAGCGCGTCACGGCTGCGCGGCAGACTCAGGTTGCGCCACCAACGACGCATGGCCAGAAGCAACACAAACAACCCCGCCGCATCCGCACACAGCACGATCGCAAGGCTGCTGCTCCAATCGTGCAGCCAGCGATTGAGCGTGGCGGCGAGTACGGCGTCTACGGCAACACAAATTGTCAACACCAATACCGGCACAACGAGTACGGCGAAGCCAAGCCGAAACAAGCCGGTGCGCGCCAAGCGCGTTTCGCTGGCCAGCAATTCGCTCCACGCGCGCAGATACGCTGAAGTGTCACGCGCCAAGTCGCCGATCGACACTGCATCGGCTGCCCCTGGCGGCGGTGCGAATTGGCTTGACGTGTCAGCGGCGTGCATGGCGTTCTCCCGGCAATGGAAAGCTTCAGCGACGCAGCAGGCGCGCGACCGTGATACCGGCAACGAAAGCGACGCCGAACGTCGCCAGCGGATGCGTGCGCATCTGTTCGCCGGCCGATCCGCCCAGTTCCCTGGCGTTTTCCAGCAGGCGTTCTCCGACCTTGCGCAATTGGGTTTCCAGCCCGATGAGTCGTGCGCTGAATGCATCGACCGAATCGTCGAGCTTTTCCTCAGCGGCATGGATGCCGTTGTGGAGTTTTTTCGCAACATCAGCGGTGCTTTTCTTGATTTCCCGTTCGGTTCTCATGTTAGTCCTCCGCGAAAATTGCGTAATTGCACCGCGCAGCGCGGTCGCGATGAATCGTTGGATATCGTCACGAGGTCATGGTTTCGGATCCGACCAGCTACCGCGGTATCGCGATCCGGCTGCGTGGGCATACGCCGTCCATCACGCTGCGGCTGGCATACGCAGGCGCCACAGTGATTCGCGGCAGATCACCAGTTGCGAGCAGACGGCGCCGAGCAGATCGCGCAACGCCGGTTGGCGGGCGAGCGCAAGCGCACGTTGGACCAGCTGCAACAATTGCGCTTCGCCGTGACCGAGTTCGTGCGCGCACGCCGTGGGCGTGTCCCCACGAATATACCAGTACGCATCGGCGTAGGCGTAGATTTGCTCGACCGCCGCAGCTACGGGTGTGTGCGCGCCGTCCGCTGGATCGGCTGGCGGCAACCATGCATTCAGGTCGGCGACGAGTTGCGCCTTGACTTCGATCAGATAGGCAAACGCCATGCGTACCTGCGGATCGTCGATGCGTGGATAGACGCTGACGAAGAATTCATGGCCAGTGCGCGCAATGCGGACGATTTGTCGCAAGTTGTTGGTCAGCGAGTCAATCACGTTGGTTGGTCCTGGCATACGCCACCGTTGCGGGCGCAATACCTGCATATCAATGGACGTGCCAACCCGTGCGACCATGAAAATCAATTTGTTACAAGCTGTGTTACCGCGCGGGCATTGCATTGTGCACGGATACCGGCTACACCATCATGCAGTTGGCACGGCTGACGAATGCGCAAGGCGAGCGATGCGCGCGCCCACGCGACAAGGAATCGCCAATGACTGACAGCGAAGCTGAAAAAACCCGCATCCTGCTGGTGGATGACGAACCGAACATTCTGCGCACGTTTCGTTATTGTCTGGAAGACGCCGGTCATCGCGTCACCACCGCGGCGGATGCGCTACAGGCTGAAGAATTGCTGCAACGCGACGTGTTCGATCTGTGTTTTCTGGATTTGCGGCTGGGCGATACCTCTGGCCTGGATCTGCTGCCGGTACTGCGCCAGTCTGCGCCGTGGATGCGAGTGATCATCGTCACCGCCTACTCGTCCATCGACAGCGCGCTGGATGCGATCCGCTCCGGCGCCGCCGATTATCTGGTCAAACCTTGCTCGCCCGAACAATTGCGCATGGCGGCGAGCAAGCAGATGCGCGCGCGCCGTCTCGAGCAACGATTGGAGGCGCTCGAGCAGGAAGATTGTGTCAGCAGCAGTGCCGAAATGGACAGTGAAAGTCCGGCAATGAAGAAAGTGCTGGAAACCGTGCGCCAGGTCGCCGACACGGATGCCACCGTGCTGATTCTGGGCGAGAGCGGCACCGGCAAGGGTGTCGCCGCGCGCATGCTCCATCGGTGCAGTCCGCGCGCAAAGGAACAATTCGTCACGGTCAATTGCCCGTCACTGTCGGCCGAGTTGCTGGAAAGCGAATTGTTTGGCCACAAGAAGGGTGCGTTCACCGGCGCTACCGAGAACAAGCTCGGCCGAGTCGACCAAGCCGAAGGCGGAACCTTGCTTCTGGATGAAGTCGGCGATGTGCCGCTGGCCCTGCAGCCCAAACTGCTGCGCTTCATCCAGGACCGCGAATACGAGCGCATTGGTGATCCAGTCACGCGCCGCGCCAACGTACGCATCGTGGCAGCGACGAACCGCGACCTGGGTGAGATGGTCAAGCAGGGACGGTTTCGCGAGGATTTGCTGTACCGGCTCAATATCATCACCATTCTCATGCCTCCATTGCGCGAGCGTGCCGAGGATCTGCCCGGTCTTGCCGAACGCTTCCTGTTGCGCTTTACCCACGACTATCGCCGTCCGGCGCGTGCGTTCAGCCTGGCTGCGCTCGAGGCCATCCGCGCCTATGCGTGGCCGGGTAATATCCGCGAATTGCAGAACGTGATCGAGCGCGCGGTGATTCTGTGCGGCGGCGAGCGGATCGATGTCGGCCTGTTGTCGATCCCGGAACTGACCGAGCGCAATGCGCGACCGCGTATCGGCGACGCTCTCAGCTTGGAGGAACTGGAACGCACGCACATTCGCGGCGTGATGGCGAACGCTTTATCGCTGGAAGCGGCGGCGAATACTCTGGGCATCGACGTATCCACGCTGTATCGCAAGCGCAAGCAGTATGGCTTGTAGGAATTCCCGCTCATGAGACTGCGTACGCGCCTGGTGCTCAGTCACGGCGTCATCATCGGTCTGATGTGCCTGGTGTTTCCGTTGGCGCTGTATGCCATTCATCGTTTGGGCTCGCGCATGGACGCACTGCTGGCAGGCGACATTCGCGCCAATGCGGCACTCGATGGCATCCGTGAACAACTCGACAGCGAAGTATCCGGGCTGCTGCGGCAGCAATCCATGCCGCCGGACATCAATCCGCCGGTCGTCGACAATACGCCAACACCGATGCGTGCGGATATCGACGCAGCGCGCGCGTTTTTCGCCACCCCTGCCGAGCGCGATGCGCTGGCTGATTTCGAACAGCGCTACGTACATTGGCGCAATGCAATCGCGATCTGGCAGGCCGGACGCATGGCGCAGCCCAGTGCTGTCGAATTGCCAGCGGACTTCGATGCACTGCGCGAATCCATGGCCCAACTGCGCCGGATCAAACACGAAGAGCTGCAAGCCACGACCAGCTCTACACGCAGCTTCGCCAACACAATGATCGTGCTTGTCGGCGTGTTGGCGGTATTGGCCTTGTTGTTTGGCTTGCTCGCCACGTTGCGCCTGGTGCGCAGCATTACCGCCTCGGCGGATCGGCTCACGGCGCTGGTGCGGCGCATGAGTCAGGGCGATTTCGAGATCGACTACGCGGACAACGGCATCGACGAGTTCGATGCGCTCGGGCGTCACTTCGAATCGATGGGCCAGGCCTTGCGCCTGTTCCACTCGACCAATCTGGAACGCATCGTCGCCGAACAGCGCCGCACCACGGCAGTACTCGACAGCATCGGCGATGGTCTGGTGATTTTCTCCGACGATGCAAGGGTCGAGCGCATCAATCCGGTTGCCGAGCGCCAACTGGGGCTGGAACATGGCGAGGCCGACGCCAAGCACTTCGAGCAAATCGGCGATCCGAGCGCCGGCGCGCGTGTGCGTGAAACACTTGAAACCGGCGCATTCGCCGCAGACGACGATGCAGAAATCCGCATCGAGCGCGACGGTGAGCCACGTATTTTGGCCTACTGGCTCAATCGATTCGTCGAAGGCGAAAGCGGTCGGCCGGGCGTGGTCATGGTGATGCGCGATGTCACCAGCCAGCGCGAATTCGACAAGGTACGCGACGAATTTGTGCTGCGTGCTTCGCACGAACTGCGCACGCCGATCACCAGCATTCGCATGGGACTGGGGTTGCTTGGCGAAAAACTGAGGTTTGCGCAAGACTCGCGCGATGCGGAGCTATATAAAACGATACTCCACGAACTCACGCGCATGAGCGCGCTATTGAGCGA
>JBOHYL010000118.1:0-3206 GCA_050737915.1 Rudaea sp. | reverse complement strand
TAACCCGCGCCGGCGGTGTCGTGCACGATCAGACAACCGGCCGCGCCCTGGCGCGCGGCTTCCTCGTACTTGTAGGTCCAGCGGCCGTAGTAGGTCATGGTCTTGCCCTTGAACAGGGCTGGATCGTTGCCGTCCCAACCCGGATCGTTGACCAGCACGACGACGGTTTTGCCTTTCACGTCCAGGCCCGCGTAATCGTTCCAGCCGTCTTCGGGTGCGACCACGCCGTAACCGGCAAAAACCAGATCGCTGTCCTTCAATTCGACATCCGGTTTGTTCTGCAACGTGCCGACAATCATGTCCGTGCGATAGGCGAATTTTTCCGTCTTGCCGCCTGCGTTCACATCGAGCGCAAGTTTGTCGCCGTCGAGCAGACTGGTTTCGACCGCCGGCACGACCTGCAGAAAACTGCCGTTGTTGCCGGGCTTCAGTCCCATGCTCTGGAACTGGTCGATCAGGTAGGTCGTCGTCATGCGTTCGCCGATCGTGCCCGGCTTGCGGCCCTCGAATTCGTCCGAGCCCAGGCGCTGATCGTAGCCGGCGAAATCCGCGGCGGTGATCGCCGGTGAAAAATGCCCGTCGCGGGTCGGCTTGAGCGGCTCGAGTTTCGCCGCGGGCGCCACCACGGCGGTTTTCGGCGGTTCCGGCTGTGGCGCCCGCCCGCAGGCGGCGAGCAGACAGGCAGCGATCAAGGTCCAGGGCAGATGGCGCATGGCGGTTCCCATTGCATGGCGGAACCCCGATTGTAGAAGAAACTATGCGTGAAGTTACTCTGGCGGCTTCTCGCCGCTGAACGCAATCGCCTTGGCGCCCTGGATCTTGCCGACCGTCGCGCTGTCGCTCACATACAACTGCACCGTGCGTTTGAACACCAGATCGCCTTGCACCACCGCATGCGGACCGATCACGATGCGCGGATCGTGGCTGATGCCGAAGTGGAACCAGCTGTGGTCCGCATCCACCAGGATTCCGCCTTCCACGCGCGAATTCGCGCCAATGTCGATGTCGCCGGCAACCGTTTCGATGCCGCCGCCCACATGCGCGGCGTCCAGGGTTATGGCGCCGTTGACGTTGCTGAGCTTTCCGTTGACGTCGCCGCCACCGGCCAGCGCGACCGAGCCGTTGACGGCCTCGACGGTCTTGGCGATTTTCGTGTTCGCGCCGATATGGATGGCGCCATTGACCGTATCGAGCGCATCCAGCGTGGCATTGGCGCCGATGTGGATGGACCCGTTCACGGTGTCGGCGCTGGCCGCGTGCGCGCCATCGCCGACGTGGATGCTGCCGTTGACCGTGGACAACTTGCCCACGGTGGCGTTGTCCGGCACCTGGATGCTGCCGTTGACCTTGTCGATGTCCAGATCGGCATTGCCGGCGGCGAACACGGTGCTGGTCGCGAACAGGGCGGTGCAAAAAAACAGGGCGAATCGCTGCATCGGAAATCCTCCAAGGCAATGGGATGCTTGCATAGGATGCCGCAAAACGCCGCGGGGTTTAAGCCGCCGGATTCGGCTACCATTGCCCTTTCGCTGCAAGGTGCGTCATGACCCGACCCAAACCGGTGCTGCTCTTGATCCTGGATGGCTGGGGCTATCGCGAGGAACGCGACAACAACGCCATCGCACAGGCCGCTGCGCCGAACTGGCGGCGCCTGCTCGCCACCTGTCCGCACACCCTGGTGCAGACCCACGGCCAACATGTCGGCCTGCCGGACGGGCAGATGGGCAATTCCGAAGTCGGGCACATGAACATTGGCGCCGGCCGCATCGTGTACCAGGATCTGACCCAAATCGACGCGGCCATCGCCGACGGCAGTTTTTTCCACAATGCCGCATTGCTGCAAGCCTGCGCCGCGGCAAAATCCGGCGGTGGCACGCTGCATGTGTTCGGACTTCTGAGCCCCGGTGGCGTGCACAGCAGCGAAGATCATGTTTTCGCGCTGCTCGATATGTTGAGCAAGAGCGGCGTCGAGCGCGTCGACGTGCATGCCTTCCTCGATGGCCGCGACACTCCGCCGCAAAGCGCGCGCGCGTCACTGGAAAAACTCCAGGCCAGGTGCGAGGCACTCGGCACTACGCACATCGCCACCGTATGCGGGCGCTACTACGCGATGGATCGCGACCGGCGCTGGGAGCGGGTAAAACTCGCCTACGATGCGATTGCCGATGGCGTCGCCGAATTTCACGCCGACAACGCCATTGCGGCATTGGATGCCGCCTATGCGCGTGGTGAAACCGACGAATTCGTCAAACCCACGTGCATCGGCACTGCAGAGAAGATTGCCGACGGGGATGCCGTGATCTTCATGAATTTCCGTGCCGATCGCGCGCGCCAGCTCACCCAGGCCTTTGTTGATCCGGACTTCCACGCGTTTGCGCAAGCGCGCAAGATTCGTTTGTCCGCCTTTGTCAGCCTGACGCATTACAGCGACGAGCTGGCTGTCACTGCGGAGGCGTATCCGCCGCAGTCGCTGGAAAACTCGCTCGGCGAATATCTGTCGACGTTGGGACTTGCGCAATTGCGCATCGCCGAGACCGAGAAATACGCGCACGTCACGTTCTTTTTTTCCGGTGGGCGCGAAGAACCCTATCCCGGCGAAGATCGCATTTTGGTGCCGAGCCCGAAGGTCGCTACCTACGATTTACAACCTGAAATGAGCTGCCCGGAAGTCACCGCCAAACTCGTCGCCGCGATCCAGAGCGGCAAGTACGATTTCATTGTCTGCAATCTCGCCAACGCCGACATGGTCGGCCACAGCGGCAAGCTCACTGCCGCGATCCGGGCGGTCGAGGCGATCGACGTTGCGCTTGGCAAGCTCGATGCCGCGATCCGCGCGGCCGGCGGCGAAATGCTGATCAGCGCCGATCACGGCAACATCGAGCAGATGCGCGCAGACGACGGCCAACCGCACACCCAACACACGGTCGGTCCGGTGCCGCTGGTTTACGTTGGCCGCAAGGCCACGCTCGAACCTGGCGCACTGCGCGATCTGGCGCCGACGGTGCTCGCGCTCATGGGCTTGCCGCAGCCCGCGCAGATGACGGGCCACTCACTGGTTAGCTTTGTTTGATCTTGTCCGCATAGACATAGCTTCCGTCCGTCCTGTGGACGGCCGGGTGACTTCTTTGCTCGTGCAAAGAAGTCACCAAGAAAGCACGTCTAAGCAGAGCATCCCTCGGGAGGAGCTGCACAAAGCAGTGCTACCG
>JBOHYL010000117.1:0-56416 GCA_050737915.1 Rudaea sp. | reverse complement strand
CTCGAAAACTCCTTATAACACAAACGTAACTATTGGGAAACTTTGGACAAGTTCACAGTTTCCGCAATCTGACACCAGTGCCCAGAAAATGCCTCAAGCAATTGATTCGACTGCACCAATCACCAGTAGGTACCGATCAACAACTCGCCGATCTGCACTGCGTTGAGCGCCGCACCCTTGCGGATATTGTCCGCAACGATCCATAGATTCAAGCCGCGCGGGTGCGAGATGTCCTCGCGAATCCGGCCCACGCAGACCACATCCTTGCCGGCGGCGTCGCCGACCGGCGTGGGGTAGCCGCCGGCTTCACGCTGGTCGATCACGCTCACGCCCGGCGCCTGTTCGAGCAACGCCCGCGCCTGCGCCGCGCTGATCTTCGCACGCGTTTCGATATGCACCGCCTCGGCGTGACCGTAGAACACCGGCACGCGCACTGCGGTCGGATTCACCTGAATGCTGTCGTCGCCGAGAATCTTGCGTGTCTCCCACACCATCTTCATCTCTTCCTTGGTGTAGCCGTTGTCCTGGAAGTCGTCAATGTGCGGAATCACATTGAACGCGATTTGCTTGCTGAACTTGACTGGTTCGACCGACTGGAAATTCAGCAACGCGGCCGTCTGGCGACCCAGTTCCTCCATGCCCGAGCGTCCCGCTCCGGACACGGATTGATAGGTGGCCACATTGATGCGCTCGATGCCGACCGCGCGATGGATCGGCGCCAGCGCGACCAGCATCTGCATGGTCGAGCAATTCGGATTGGCGATGATGCGCCGATTCGTGTACTGCGCAATCGCATCCGGGTTGACCTCGCTCACCACCAGTGGAATGTCGTCTTCGTAGCGGAACTCGGACGTGTTGTCGATGACGACGGCGCCTGCTGCCGCCGCACGCGGGGCATGGGCACGCGAAACCTTGCCGCCAGCGGAAAAAAACGCAATATCCACACCGGTGAAATCGTACCCGGCCAGGTCGCGCACCGTAATTTGTTTGCCGGCGAATTCCACCTTGCCTCCAGCCGAGCGCGCGCTCGCCAACGGCACCAGCTCAGCCACTGGAAATTTGCGCTCGCCGAGAATGGACAACACGGTTTCACCCACCGCACCGGTCGCGCCAACCATGGCCACTTTGTACTGTTTCGTCATATGTGCTTGCGTCCGGGAACCTTGGGTTCAACCTCGCCGACATCACAGCACTGCGCGCGCTGGCGCAAGGCCTGATCCATCAGCACCAGCGCCACCATCGCCTCGGCGATCGGCGTGGCACGGATGCCCACACACGGATCATGGCGACCTTTGCTGCGTACTTGTACCGCTTCGCCGGCAAGGTTAACACTGGCGCCAGGAATCAGAATGCTGGAAGCAGGCTTGAGCGCGATCGAGGCAAGGATCGGCTGCCCCGTCGATATGCCACCAAGGATACCGCCCGCATGATTGGACGTAAAGCCGTCCAAATGCATTTCGTCGCGATGCTCACTGCCGCGCTGAGTCACGGCGGCAAAGCCGGCACCGATCTCCACGCCCTTGACCGCATTGATCGACATTAGCGCCGCGGCCAGTTCGCCGTCGAGTTTGCCGTAGACCGGCTCGCCCCAACCCGGCGGCACGTTGTCCGCAATCACGTTGACGCGCGCACCGATGGAGTCGCCGGACTTGCGCAGTGCGTCGATGTACTTTTCCAGTTCCGGCACTGTCTCCGCATCCGGCCAGAAAAACGGGTTGGCATGGACCGCGTTCCAATCAAAGGCGCGCGGGATCTGCGGCCCCAGTTGCGCCAGCCAACCGTGTACAGTTACGCCGAATTTTTCGGTTAGCCACTTTTTCGCGATCACGCCAGCCGCTACGCGCATCGTCGTCTCACGCGCGGACGCACGACCGCCGCCGCGATGGTCGCGGATGCCGTATTTCTGCCAATAGGTGTAATCGGCGTGGCCGGGCCGGAACACGTCGCGAAGCTCGTCGTAATCCTTCGAGCGCGCATCGGTGTTGCGAATTAGCAGCGCGATCGGTGTGCCGGTGGTGCGACCTTCGAACACGCCGGACAGAATTTCGATCACATCGGCTTCATGCCGCTGCGAGGTGTAGCGCGAGGTGCCCGTCGCACGGCGTTGCAGATCGGGAGCGAATTCCGCGGCCGCAAGCGCCAGCCCCGGCGGACAGCCGTCGATCACGCAACCGATGGCCGGGCCGTGGCTTTCGCCGAACGTGGTGACGCTGAAAAGTCTTCCGAAACTATTGCTCGACACGTCCTACCTCTTGGCCAACGCCGCGCGAATCGACTTGTTGTGTTTGACCACATCCTCGCGTGCGATCGCAAACACACCCATCTGGCCAACCTCAAATTCGATCCAGTTCAATGGCAGCTTCGGCAACAACCGCGTCAGTGCGCGCTCGCTTTCGCCTACTTCCACAATCAACCAGCCGTCGCGGTTCAGGTGCGCCGGCGCTTCCGCCAGAATGCGCAGCGCGAAATCCAGGCCGTCCGCGCCCGCCTTCAAGCCTGATGCGGGTTCGTGGTCGTATTCGGGCGGCAATGCGGCGAATTCCAGCTCGGTGACATATGGCGGGTTGCTCACGATCAGGTCGTAGACCTCGCCTTGCAATGCCGAGAACAAATCGGATTTGATCGCTCGCACGCGATTCTCGACATCCTGGAATCGTATGTTTTCGCGCGCCAGGGCCAAAGCCTTGTCGCTGATATCGGCCAGATCAACGCGCCAATCCGGATTGTGCGCGGCCATGGCGATGCCGATGCAACCACCGCCAGTGCACAAGTCGAGTGCGCGCCGCACGGATACGCCGTCGAGCCACGGCGAAAACCCGTTCTGGATCGATTCGGCGATCGGCGAGCGCGGAACCAGAGCGCGCTCGTCGGACTTGAATTTCAGTCCAGCGAACCAGGCCTCGCCGGTCAGATACGCGACCGGTTTGCGTTCCTTGACGCGGCGCTCTATCAGGGCCAACACGCGTTTTTTTTCGGCCGCAGTCAGTCGCGCCTGACCATAGGCGGGCGACAAATCGTGTGGTAGATGCAAGGTGTGCAGCACCAGCTGGGTGGCCTCGTCCAGCGCATTGTCGTAACTGTGCCCAAAGGTCAATTCTGCGCCGGCAAAACGGCTGGCGCCCCAGCGGATGCAATCGATAATGGTGGATAGTTCAGCGGTCACGGTCTCGTTCCTTCGTCGTCATTCCGGCAGGGAATGCCGGAATCCAGAAGCCACGGATGGCACGAGGCCGATATGTGCAATCGCTTCGCTGGCATCCTTGCCGTCTGGGTCCCGGCAATCCATGCCGGGACGACGAGCTTGCGAAGTATAGGCGAAGCCGCCGGCTATAATGCGCCAATGAATCCGCCGCGCCACCCAGCTCCCCTGCCGAATTGGCTCATCGTGGTCGCAGCAGTCGTTGCCGCGCTCGGCCTGTGGTTGGGCCAGCGCTACTTCGCCGCACCGGTGCCGTCACGACTCGCGAACGCGGTGCTGTACCCGTCGCCGCGACCCATTGTCGATTTTCGTCTGACGCGGACCGATGCGCAATCGCTCACGACGAGCGACTGGCACGGCCACTGGAGCGTGGTTTATTTCGGCTATACCCACTGCCCGGATGTGTGCCCGACCGCGCTGGCCACGTTCGCCAAAGTCTGGAAGGATTTGCACGCACGCGGCCTGAGCGAGCACGTGCGCTTCTACTTCATTTCCGTGGATCCGCAGCGCGACACGCCGCAGATCCTGCGCCGTTATGTCGATTTGTTCGATCCGGATTTCGTCGCTGCCACAGGCGCGGACGCTGAACTCACCGCACTTACACGCGCGCTGGGGTTGATCTACACCCGCACGACCGGCGTCAATGGTGAGATCCAGGTCGAGCACAGCGGCTCAGCCGTGATTGTCGATCCGCACGCACGCCAGGTCGGCATTTTCCGCCCACCGTTCGCGGCGCACGCGCTGGCCGGGGATCTGGCCACACTCGTCGCAGGCGATTGAGCGTGGAGGTTTCCGTGCTGTTGCAGTACGCGCTGCCGCATCGGCTGCTGTCGTACATTGTGCGTGCGGCGACGCGCTGGACATTGGCGCCATGGAAGAATTTCCTGATCGGCCGCGTCGTGAAAGGCTACGCAGTCGACATGACCCAGGCCGCACAATCCGACCCGTTCGTTTATCCGAGTTTCAACGCCTTCTTCACGCGCGCGCTCAAGGCCGGAGCAAGACCGCTGCCTGTCGATCCGGTCACGATCATCTGCCCCACCGATGGCCGCATCAGCCAGCTCGGAGCGATAAGCGACGACCGGATTTTCCAGGCCAAGGGTCGGGATTTTTCCACAGCCGAGTTGCTCGGCGACGAAACCGCCGCCGCGGCGTACCGGAACGGACACTTCGCCACAATCTACTTGTCTCCGCGCGATTACCACCGCGTGCACATGCCGCTCGGCGGAACCTTGCGCGAGACGCTGCATGTTCCCGGACGCCTGTTCAGCGTCGCGCCGTCCGTGGTCGCGGCCGTGCCGCGCCTGTTCGCACGCAATGAACGTCTGGTTTGTCATTTCGACGGCACAACCGGCCCGTTTGCCGTGGTCCTGGTCGGCGCCCTGCTGGTTTCCGGGGTAGAAACCGTGTGGGGTGGCGTCGAGATTCCGCCCTATGCGAGGGCGATCCAGCACCGCGACTGGCGCAACCGCAAAATCACACTGGAACGCGGCGCCGAGCTGGGCCGCTTCAACATGGGCTCAACCGTCATCGTGCTATTCCCGCCCGGCAAGGCCGCGCTCGATCCAAGCCTCGATGCCGAGGCGCCAGTATGCGTGGGTCAAGCGCTCGGGAGGATTGTTGTTTAAGTCAATGTTCTGACGGGATTCTCTCCCCTCAGCGCCTGTGCAAAAAGTGCGTGCAATTTGCCTCTGAACCATTCACAATGTGACGCAGAACGTCGAAATGTGACGCACTTTGCATGTTAGGCTATCTCCAATCCGGTACAGTTCAATCGTGACCCAAATCGCCACACCATCGAAATTGCAGGGCCTTCGTATGCGCATCGTTTCCCGAATCATCGCACTGACCCGCTCCATTCAGCTCAATCGCCAGTTTCACGAGATCGAGCGCGCCATCGGGCATTTGCCCATAGTCACGCGCCGGCAGCTGGCCGCCATTGCCATGCGCGAATTCGCCAGCGCCGCCAAATGCGAATTCCCACATCTCTATGGAACGGTCGATCAGGGCATGCGCAGCCAACCCTGGGGCAATGGCACCGATATCGGCTATGCGCGCATGAAATCCGACAATACGCACCTGCAATTGCGCGGCATCGCGTTGTGGTTGACGGTCGCGTTCTACGAAACCCGGGATTCGGCCTACGGCGACATGCAGGATCTGCATCGCCAATTGATGCGCACACTGCGACTGCTCAAGGAATCGATGCCTGCGGCGACCGAATCGATGCTCGGTCAACCGACTACCGCCGCAGCCTGAACGGTTACACGTCGAAACGTCTCACGCCGGGCTCGTCCCGGCGTTTTTTTGCCCGCTTTTCGGCGCGGCAGGCAAACCGTTCAATGCGCCCGCGCTGCCGCCCGTTGCGGGAACACGAGTATGCACGCCACGATGAAGACCAGCAGCACCGCCGACGCCGTGTAACGGCTGAGTGCAAGCCCGCCCGCGGCGACGGGTTTGTCGAGAAAATCGCCCACCACCGCACCCAGCGGGCGCGTGAGCACGAAGGCAATCCAGAACAGCACGGTGCGCGAGATTTTCGTCCGGAAATAGGCGGCAGCCACCAGCGTCAGCAATGCGCTGAACACGATCGCGCCACCGCCGTAGCCAAGCCCCGCGCTATCGGCCGTCCAATCGCCGAGTGCTGTACCCAAAGTCTGCGAAAACATGATCGTCAGCCAATAAAACATCTCGGCCTTGGCCGAATAGACGGTGTTGACCGAGATCGATCCCAACGTCCAATACCATGTTGCCAGAGAGACGATCAAAAGAATCAGCAACAGCGACGTGCCGCCTGCGTAGCCAATGCCGAGTGAGCGATCGGAAAAATCGGCCAGTGTCGTGCCCACGGTCGTGGTGGCAATGATCGTCAGCCAGTACAGGAATGGATGGAAGCGCCTCGCGGAAATCTGCGCGCTGACCGCCACCAGGAAGATTACGGCAAAGATCGCGGTTGCCATCAGGTAACCGATATTCATCGACATCGACACGGTGTCGCCGCCGGTCTCGCCCAGCGTCGTGGCGGCGATCTTGATGATCCAGAAGACCAATGTGACTTCGGGGACCTTGCTCAGTTCTTCTTTCCAATCCGGATTCATGAACACCCTTGTGGCAAACGTTGATCATTGACCGCCAGAGCTTGCACGGGTTCCACGCAACGCGTCAGCGGGAACCGCCCGCTATTCGCGGTGGCAACCGGAGACGCGCAAATCCTGGCCAATGTGTAACAAATAGTGCGGCGGCTTGAGATGGTTCTGGCGCGCCAGTTCGCGGCTTTCGCAACCGTGCTTGCGCGCGATCGCGCCGAGCGTATCGCCCTTGCGCACCACATACACGCGCGCAGCCGGATGTGCAGGGGCCGCCGGCAAGGCGGCGGCATGCAGATCGGCCGCCAGTTCAGCCCACTTGCCGCCGACGCAGGATTTCGCGTAGTCGGCGACCAGCGGCGCGGGCACATCCAGGCGCGTGCCGGCATCGAGCTTCTGGCGCGGATCATACGCGGGGTTGAGATTGCGCAAGATTCGAAACCAGCCATCTTCGCTGCCGGCCTGACCCAGGCATACGGTCAGCTCGTCCAGCGAGGCCGGTGCCTGGAGCACGATCTGCGCCGGCGAGGTATCGAGTTGGGGAAATTGCAGGTTGTAACGCTCCGGATGCAGAAACAGCCAGGCAGCCGCCAGAACCATCGGCACGTAATCGCGAGTCTCCGGCGATACGCTGAAGTAAATTTTTGGACTCCAGAAGCTGGTATCTTCATGGCGCGACGCCAAACGCTGCATCGCACCTTCGCCACCGTTGTAGGCGGCTATGGCCAGTTCCAGATTGTCGTTGAACACGCCCAGTTGTTCGTTGATGTAGGCGGCGTTGGCGCGTGCTGACAAGGCCGGGTCGAAACGCTGATCGAAACCATCAATCACGCCCAATCCGAAGCGCGCGCCGGTCGCGGACATGAACTGCAGTGGCCCGCTCGCACCGGAGCGCGACACGGCATGCACTTTGCCGCCCGATTCCTGCGCAAGCATGCCGAACAGCAGCGCCTCGGGCAGACCGGCTTTGCGGTACTCCGGCCACATTTCGTGGCGCAGATAGGCATAGTTTTCGTACGCGCGCATCAGGTTGGGCCGGTACTGGGTAAGCCACAATTCCAGCGCCACCTTCATTGGATCGTTCATGGCGATGATGTCGCCGAGCATGTGGCCCTTGAGCAGCGCAGCCGCACGCCCGGCCTGCGGCAACGCAGCTACAACCGGGGACGTTTCGCCGGCCTCGCTGCCCGCATCCGCCGACTCGTCGGCGCTGTCGGCCGCGGCGGCGGGCGCCAACGAAGCCGGAGCGCGCAGCAACTTGTCGAACGCGGAGAAAAAGCGCGCGTTGTCGCAGCCACGTGTCGCTGCGCACTGTCCGGCGGCAGCTTGCAGGTCGTCCAGCGCTCGATTGGCCTTGTCGGCTGCGTCATCGCTGCCGCGCGCGGCGAGAAAACTACCGGTGTCGGCATCCAGACGCGCGTACAGCGCCGCGGCGGCGGCATCCGGCGCCTGGGCGACGGGACGCGCTGGCTGCCCAGCGCAGGCGGCCAAGGCGAATGTGGCTGTGAGAAAAAGTATACGATGCAACATGACCCACTGGCTCCAACAAATATCTGCGCACGTTACCCGGCAGGCAGAGTAATCACAACCCTGCGTCATGCATGCAGGCTCGCTAGAATAGGCAATCTACATCCCCGGACGCACTGCAATGAACTCGCCCGCTCCCGCCGCGACTGCCGCACCACCACCATTGCACGAACGCTGGCCGCAGATTCTGCGTTATCCGCTCCATCCGGCGGCGTTGTCGACCATCGTGGCGATTGCCATCGCGCATCTGATCACGTTTCTACCCGTCGTTGGCGGGTTTCTCGATCTCGTCATCTGGGCGGCATTCTTCAAATATGCCTTCGAAGTATTGCGCTGGAGCGCGAACGGCCGCGACACGCCGCCGGAGATCAGCCTCACGGTCGGCGATTCCATCGGCACCTACGCGGTGTTGCTGCTGATTCTGGTCGAGGTGCTACTCGTTGCCGTGGAATTGTGGTTTGGTCTGATCGCCACGCTCGTCGTCGGCATTGCGCTGATGTTCGCGATGCCGGCGATGATGATGATTCTTGCGCTGGAAGAAGGCCCCGTACGCGCGATCAATCCGTTGGCGTGGTTGCTGCTGGGCGCGCGTCTCGGTCGCCCGTATCTCATACTCGTCGGTTTTTTCTGCGCGGCGTTGATCGTGCAAAGCCTGTTCGCCGCCGCGATCGGGAGCGAGCTGCCGGGCTTGATCGCACGACCGCTTGTTTACGTCGTCGTCAATTATCTGATGCTCGCGAATTTCCACCTGATCGGCATTGTCATTCACGCGCACGCCACGGAACTGGGCTATACCGGGCATCTGGAATTGTCCGACGAAGTCCCGTGGACGGATCCATCGCGACCGATCCTGGAAGCCGCGCGCGGCCGCGCTGCGGGTGGCGATGCTCACGGCGCTGCGCTGCTGCTGCGAGAGGAAATCGGCGCGCACCCGGATTTGCTGCCGCTGCACGATGAATACCGTCACTGGCTGCGCCAGGACGGCGACAAGGTCGAACTTGCCACACACGGAAAACAATTCATTCCTGTGCTTCTGGCGCAGAATCAGGAGCGCCGTGCGATCGAGGTTGCGCGCGAATGCCGGCTGGTCGACCCGGCTTTCGCCTTGGACAAACCCGAAGACATCACCCATCTGGCCAACGCCGCCGCCGATGCGGGCCAGACCCAGGTCGCGATCGGCCTGATCGCAGGCTTCCACAAGCGCTTCCGCAATCATCCGGATATCGCGCGCAATTATCTGCTCGCAGCCAAACTGTGGGCCGAACGCATGAACAAGGAAATGCAGGCACGCGCCATGCTGCAGCAAATCAAGCTGACCCTGCCGAACGATCCGGTGATTCCGCAGGTGGACGCGTATATTGCGCAGCTCGACAAAATAGCGGCGACACCGGTCAAGCCCACCACCACACCATGAGTCGCTGGCGCCCGCCACAGGCCACGTCCACCGCAATCATCACCGCCGATGGGCACGCGCGACTCAAGGCCGAACTGGATCAATTGTGGCGCATCACCCGCCCCGAGGTAGTCAAGGCGCTGGCTGCGGCCGCGGCCGAGGGCGACCGCTCCGAGAATGCCGAGTACACGTATCGCAAGAAGCAACTCGGCGAAATCGATCGCCGCGTGCGTTACTTGAGCAAACGCCTGCCGCTGCTCAAGGTCGCCACGCAAACACCCACCGATCATGGCGCAATCTATTTCGGCGCGTGGTTTCGAATCGAGGACGAAGCCGGCAAACGCCAGCATCTACGCATCGTCGGGCCGGATGAAACCGATGCAGCACGCAGTTACATCAGCATCGACTCGCCGCTGGCACGCGCAGCGTTGAAGAAACGCGTGGACGACGAGTTCGAAGCCGCGCTCCCCGGCGGTGTGCGCCGCTTCACGGTGATTGCCGTGAGTTACGCGGAACCGGTCGTGGTCAAATCAGCAACAGATGTTTCGCCTGCGCGCCCGCCACGGCGGCGAGCGGCACGCGCCGGTCGAACGTGACGAAGCGACCCTTGCGCTTGACCGCCAGCGCGAGCAGATAGACATCGGTAATCTGGTGCGCCGCCAGCAACGAACGCCAATCGAAACTTCGCTCGTCCAGCACGCTCGCATCGTCAGGCCAAAATGCGTGCTGCGCGGATTGCGTGGCGCTGCGCAACAAGTTGGCTGCTTCTCGCGGCGTCACCTTGCCCCGATAGACAGGCTGGGAAAGAATGCGCACACAGCCATTCTGAGTGATCGGGCACGATGCCCAACCGCCCTGCCCGATATTGGCCTTGAACCAGTTTCGCGCGAGCGCGTGATGCACGTGCGCCGAATCCAGCAACGCGATCAGCACGTTGACATCGAGCAAGGCCCGCATCAGATTCCTTCTTCCTCGCGTATCCGGTCGATCTGCTCATTGGTGACAATGCGGCCGTTCGCCGGCAGCGGCTGGAAACCGTAAAACGATTCGGGTTCTTTAACACCGCGCGGCATTCGACTCTGCGTCAACGCCTGACGCATCAATTCCGAAGCCACCCGTCCTGCCGTTTCACGGTTGCGGCGCGCGATTTCCTTCAGCGCAGCCAATACATCGTCGTCGATATCGAGCGTGGTACGCATGGCCGCATTCCTCGGCAATCAGTGATGTCGTGATGGTAACGCATCAGATGTCGTGATGCAATCCGATGCGAACACAGGCCTGCGGATGCAGCGCCGGCGGGTAGCGCCGCCCCGCGCGCAACGGCTGAAAACATGGCGCATTCCGGTAGAAATCTTCAGAACCGTTGTCCACGCACCAGCCGGGAATACCCGACAGCGGCAATGGGCGCAATTGCTGCGGATCGTCGAGCAAATCGCCAAGGCCGATCGCATCCGCCAACCGCGTCAACGCATTTTCCACATTTCCACTTTGCCGTGACACCAGCGCCTTGCCGACCAGCAGTTGAGCCGGCACGAGCGCATGCTCGAGCAAGGCATGGCCGAACACGATGGCGTGCACGCGGCCATCCGTCCACGCCGCACGCTCGCGCCAGAACAGGCCATGCCAGTCGTGCGCGTCCCACAGGCGCAGCAAAGTCGAATCGCGCAGCACGACGATCACCCCGGCCTCGTCGAAATGGGTCAACGCACACTGCGCGCGCGTACGCCGCTTGGGGCCGGCCTTGCCGATTTCTTCCACCTGGCGCGCGTTGAGCGCCGCCTTGATCTGCGGGAAACGTAGCCAGACCAGCGCGTTGAGCAAGTCATGCCAGTTGCGTTCGCGCGTGGCGATTTGCCCGCGTTGCGCGATGCGCTGTTCGTAATGCAAACCGTCGCGCAGCAACTGCGGCGTCTGCGCGACGAATTGATGCGTCATTGCATGCGCATTCAGCGCAGCCAGGTCCGGCCAATCGCGACCGCAAAGAAATTCGTCGAATACGCGCCACAACGATAGCGGTGGCTGCGCAAGTACTGCCGGAGCGATTGCCTCACGCGCGGGCGCGACGAAGCGCACGGTTCAGGGTGCCAGGGCGCCAGTCAGATCGTGCTCACTCGCCGTTTCAATGCGTACGTCGGCGAAATGCCCCGGCTTGAGTTGCTGGCCATCGCGAATGCGCAACACGCCGTCGATCTCTGGCGCGTCGGCAGCGGTACGCGCAATCGCACCCTCGACATCGACGTGATCGACCAACGCTTTGACCGTGGTTCCGATCATGCGCTTGAGTTTGGCCGCGCTGATTTGCGCCTGCGTGGTCATGAAGCGTGCGAGGCGCTCCTGCTTGACGTCCTCGTCCACCGCACCGGGCAGCGCATTGGCCCGGGCACCGTCGACCGGCGAGTACGCAAACGCGCCAACGCGATCAAGCTGAGCTGCGTGCAGGAACGCCAGCAATTCTTCGAACTCGGCGTCAGTTTCTCCCGGAAAACCGACGATAAACGTGCTGCGAATTGTCAATTCGGGACACGCTTCGCGCCAGACACGGATACGCTGCAATGTTTTGGCGCCGGCTGCCGGACGCTTCATCAACTTGAGGATGCGCGCACTGGAATGCTGAAACGGAATATCCAGGTACGGCAGGATTTTCCCCGCCGCCATCAGTGGAATGACTTCGTCCACGTGCGGATAGGGATACACATAATGCAGGCGCACCCAAACGCCAAGTTCAGCCAGCGCCACGCACAGTTCGGTCATGCGCGTGCGCCGCTGCTCGCTGCGCCATTCGCGCTGCGCGTATTTCAAATCCACGCCATAGGCGCTGGTGTCCTGCGAGATCACCAACAGTTCACGCACACCGGACTTGACCAGTTTCTCGGCCTCGATCAGCACCTCGTCGATGGGCCGCGAGACCAGATCGCCGCGCATCGACGGAATGATGCAGAAGGTGCATTTGTGATTGCAGCCTTCGGAGATCTTCAGATACGCGTAATGCTTCGGCGTGAGTTTGACGCCAATGTCGTTTTCCTCGCCACTGGGACGGCGGCGAGCCTGTGGCACGATATCCACGAACGGATCGTGGCGTGGCGGCACCTGCGCATGCACTGCGGTCATCACGCTGGCGTAGTCCTGTGGACCGCTGATCGAGAGCACATCCGGATGCGCCTCGCGGATTACCTGCGCGCGTTTTCCCAGACAGCCGGTAACGATGACCTTGCCGTTCTCGGCCAGCGCCTCGCCGATGGCATCCAGCGATTCGGTCACGGCTGCGTCGATGAAGCCGCAAGTATTCACCACCACTACATCGGCCGCCTTGTAACTGGGCACTATCTCGTAGCCTTCGACGCGCAATTGGGTCAAGATGCGCTCGGAATCGACCAGCGCCTTGGGGCAGCCTAGACTGACAAAGCCGACTTTCGGATTGGCACGAGTCATGCAGCGAGCGCGGCGGGAGAGTCGGGACAAGCAGTTCGGGTAGTCTACACTGCGCACCCGCGCGGACCAATGCGGGTCCACCAGCCCACGCAACGACAGTATCAGGGGAAATCGTCGAATGTACCGATCGAGGGCACGGCGACGATGGCACGGCACGCTCTTTATGCTGTGTTGTCTAACGCTGACCATGGCGCGTGGCCCGGTGCAGGCCGAGGAAACCTACCCGCGTGCGGCGGCCGTTGCGACCATGCAGGATCTTGCTGGCGCGATCGAGCAGGGCTATCGCGGATTCGCACCGCTGCTGCGGGGCGCGATGCCGCCCGCGCTCGAACAGATTGTGGAGAGCGGCCTGGCCGACATCGATACGGCGCTCACTGCTTACGCACTGGCCGATGCGCATGGCGCGCGCGCGCAGGAACTTGCCCTTGCCGGCAACGACATCGAAGCCGCCGGTGCGGAAATCATTTCACGCGCCGACAACGCCCTGACCGTCGGCGATTACGAACGCTGCGGCAAGCTGGTTGCCACGCTGGCGCAGCTTGCCGACGCAAGCAACAACGACGGGTTGCGCATCTATGTCGAGGAATACGACGGCATCCTCGATCGTCGCCATGGCAACCCTGCCGGCGCCGCAACCCATCAGCTCAAGGCCCTGGCGCTGGCACGCGGTCTGCGTGACGAGGTGGCCGAAGCGCGTGCGTTGGCGCACCTGGTCACGATCTATCGCGATCAGGGCGACTTCGCCAAGGCCATGGATTTCCAGCTGCAGGCATTGGCGCTCGGCGAAAAAGTAGACGATCGCACCGACCTGACCTATCGCAATCTCGCGCTGCTGTACAGCGAACTCGATGACGGCGTCACCAGCAGGCAGTATTTCGACAAGGCGGTTGTCGCCGCCGAGCGCTATGGCGACCCCAGCCATTACGCTTCGGTGCGCGGCAGCTATGCCACTTTTTTGAACGATAGCGGCGACTATGCCGGCGCGCTGGCCGCGGCCAGCGAAACCCTCGCGTTGGATCGGGTATTGAACGATCGTCCGGCGATTGCATTCGAACAGCTCGAGAGCGGACGCGCCCTGCTCGGCCTGAAGCGTCTGGACGAAGCACGCGATCACCTCACTGCCGCACTGGCTGCAGGTCGCGCCATCAACCAGCGCGAGATTGTCGGGCGCAGTCTGCTTGCACTTGCCGAGATTGCGCTCGCCCGGGGTGACCACGCACAGGCACGCACGCTGCTCGACCAGGCGATGAGCGGCCTCGGCTCCAAACGCCTGAAGTTGCAGCTTGCGCGGGCGTACGAGCTGGGCGAGCAACTTGCGGAAGCAAGCAACGACGCCGTTACGGCACTGCGTTATGCGCGCGAATCCGCCGCGCTGCGCGAGGAGCTGCTCGGCGCGGCGACCAATCGAAAACTTGCCGCTTTGCAGGCTCGCGACGCGCGCACCGATGCCGAACAGAAACTCGCCATCGCGACGCAGACCAATGCGTTGCAGTCGGCGCGTCTGAACCAGCAACGGCTGCAGCGTGCGTTCGGCATAGCCCTCATTGCCGGGCTCGCCCTGTTGCTCAGCGTCGTGCTCTGGCGCTGGCTCGGCATGCGCCGTCTCAATCGTGCGCTGGCATCGCGCAATGTGGAAATCGAAACCAAGAGTATCGCCCTTGGCAAGGCCAATCGGCGTTTGCAACAGCATGCCGAGGAGCTGTATCACGCCGCCACCACCGACCCGCTGACCGGTGTGTTCAACCGCGGGCATCTGCTGCGCCAACTCGAAACGCGGATTACCGACTGCACCCGCGACGGTCACGAGCTGGCCCTGTTGTTGATCGATTTCGATCACTTCAAGCGCATCAACGACGCCCACGGCCACCAATTCGGCGATCGTGTGCTCGTCGCCGGGGTACAGACCATACGCCAGTGGCTCGATCCCAGCGATCTGCTCGGCCGCTATGGCGGCGAGGAATTCCTCATTGGCATTGTCGGCAGCGACCTTGTCACCGCGCGTGCGCTCGCCGACCGTCTGCGTCAGCGCGTCGCCGAAACCCTGTCGATTTTCGTGCCGGATCTCGACGCACGCGCCACCATCAGCATTGGCATCGCCATGCTCTCGCAATTGCCGCAGCCGGTGCGGCTCGAAGAACTCATCGAAGCCGCCGATCAAGCCGTCTATACCGCCAAGGCTGGCGGGCGCAACCGGGTGATGAATTACGTCGTCTGAGGCCGATGCCGTCTCGCGACCCGAATGGCGGCCCGAATTGACAAACCGCGCCGGTGATCTACCCTGCCTTGTCTGCGGATAAGGAGACGGCAATGGGTAGCCAGATCAAACTGAACACTTCCGGCATGCATTGCATCGGCGCGTATCAGGCCAAAGCGGCAGGCCAGCCCAAGGGCGGCATCATTGTCGTACAGGAAATCTTTGGTGTGAACGCGCACATCCGCGCAGTCGCCGACGGCTATGCAGCGCTGGGCTACACGGCAATCGCGCCGGCGTTCTTCGATTTCGTTGAAAACGACGTGGAACTGGCGTACGACAAGGCCGGCATCGACAAGGGCCGCGATCTCGCCATGGAAGTGGGCATGGAGCGCGCGGTCGAGGCGGTGGCGAGCGCCGCCGAATCGATCCGCTCGGCCGGCAAGATTGGCGTGGTTGGTTATTGCTGGGGCGGCACGGTTGCGCTACGCGCGGCCCAGGTACTGGGCCTGCCGGCGGCGAGTTACTACGGCGGGCGCAACGTGCAATATCTGGCCGAGCCGCTCAAGGCGCCGGCGATCTTCCACTTCGGTGCGGACGATCCTTCCATCCCGGCCGCAGTGATCGACCGACAGCGCGCCGCCTGGCCGGATGCGCCAGTGTATGTGTACGAACAGTGCGGCCATGCCTTCAACCGCGACGTCGATGCGCATGCGTACAACGCGGCCGCAGCGCGGCTCGCCTTGCAGCGAACGCTGGATTTCTTCGCGCGCGAGCTCGCGGGCAAGACATGAGCTTCGAACTCGACCCGCGTTTGGCCGCGGATGCCGATTTTGTCACCGATTGGGGATTGTCGCGCGTGCTGCTGATGGACGATGCGCGCTTCGCTTGGTTGATTCTGGTGCCGCGCCGAACAGGTCTGGTGGAACTGGACGAACTGGACGACGCCGACCACGCGATCCTGCTCGGCGAGATCCGGCGCGCCATGCTGCGGCTGCGCGCACTCGCGCCCTGCGACAAGCTCAACGTCGGCGCGCTCGGCAATATCGTGCGGCAGTTGCACGTCCATGTGATCGCGCGTTGCACTGGCGATGCCGCTTGGCCGGGGCCGGTCTGGGGTTGCGGTACTGCACAGCGTCGCGATCCAATCGCGCGCGATGCATTACTCGAACGCCTGCGTCGTGCGCGTGACGACTGACTTCGCCATCGAGGCGCTCGGCGACCGCGCCCTGCTGATCCATCTGGACGAGCGTATCGACGCCGACGTGAACGCGCGCGCGCTGGCCATAGCCGCTGCGTTGCGCGCCGCTACCCTGCCCGGCGTCGTTGATGTCGCCCCCGCGTACGCCAGCGTGTGCGTGCAGTACGAACCGTCGGTATGGGTCGACGGCGCCGGCGCGCAAACACCCTACGCCCGCATCGCGGCACGACTTTCTATACTTATGGACAATGCCGCAGTCGCGCCGGTCACGGATGCCGGCGTCATCGAAATCCCGGTTTGCTACGGCGGCACGTTCGGCCCCGACCTCGCCGCCGCCGCGCAACATGCGGCGCTTGACGCGGACGCGTTCGTCGCCTGCCACAGCGCCGCCGAGTACCGCGTGGCGATGCTTGGTTTCACGCCCGGATTTGCCTACCTGCTAGGACTCGATCCGCGTCTGCACCTGCCGCGTCGCGCCAGCCCACGCACGCGCGTGCCGGCCGGATCGGTCGCCATTGGCGGCGCGCAAACCGGCATCTATCCGCGCGAAACGCCGGGCGGTTGGCATTTGATCGGGCGCACGCCGCTGGCCTTGTTCGATCCGGCGCGCGATCCGCCCGCCCTGCTCGCGCCGGCCATGCGCCTGCGTTTCCGCGCCATCGACGCGGACGAATTCGCGGAGCGGTCGCGATGAGCATTGAGATCCTCGCTCCCGGCTGGCAAACCAGCGTGCAGGACGGCGGCCGCCACGGTCACGCCGCGCTCGGCGTGGGCGCATCCGGCGCGATGGATTGCGTTGCATTGCGACTGGCGAATTGGCTGGTCGGCAATGCGGATACGGCTGCTGCGCTGGAAATCACCTTGCGCGGTCCCACGCTGCGTTTCGACGCGGATAGCCTGATCGCGCTGACCGGCGCGCCGATCCCGGCGCGCTGCGGCGCCGACGAATTGCCGATGTGGCGATCGGTGCGCGTGCGCGCGGGTTGTGAGTTGCGCCTTGGCACCATGCCTCGCGGCGCGTACGCGTATCTGGCGATGGGCGGCGGCATCGACAGTGCGCCCGTTCTCGGCAGTCGCAGCGCCGACATCAACGCAGGACTTGGCGGCGCACTGGTGGCGGGCGATGTGTTCCCGATTCTGGCTTCCGCGTCCGGGCAGAATCGCGACCTGTGGCACATGCTTGGCGGACGTGCGCACGAGGCAAATTCTGACAATCGCAGTGTCTCTCCAGCGAATTGGTCGCTGGCTCCGCGCGCCTGGTTCGATACCGATCCGCAGCGACCACTGCGCGTTGTCGAAGGCGCGCACTTCGCACAACTGGACGCCGCGTCACGGCGTGCGCTGTTTGCAACGGCGTTCCGGATCAGCGGCGATTCCAACCGCGTTGGCTATCGACTGGATGGCGCAAAACTGCAACTGCGCGCGCCGCTGGAAATCGTCTCGGCTGGCGTCGCCGCCGGCACCGTGCAACTGCCACCGGGCGGCATCCCCATCGCGCTGATGGCCGAGGCGCCGACCTGTGGCGGCTATCCGCGCATCGCGCATGTCATCGCAGTCGATCTGCCGCGTCTGGCCCAGCGCCGCCCCGGCGACAGCCTGCGATTCGAGCCGGTGTCGCTCGATGAAGCGCAAACGCGCTATCTTGAGCGCGAACGCGCGCTGATTTCTCTAGCGCGAACCATCATGGAACGACTGCATGGCTAGCATCGACCTCAACTGCGACATCGGCGAATCCTTCGGCGCCTGGAGCATGGGCGACGATGCTGGCGTAATGCCGTGGATCACTTCGGCCAACATTGCCTGCGGCTTCCACGCCGGCGATTTTTCCACAATGCTGCAAACGGTACTTTTGGCCAAACAGCGCGGCGTCGCCATCGGCGCGCACGTATCGTTGCCGGATCTGCAAGGCTTCGGCCGCCGCGAAATGCGCGTGAGTGCAAACGAAACCCATGCGATGACGCTGTACCAGATCGGCGCGCTCGACGCCTTCGCGCGCGCCGCGGGCACGCGTGTCGCGCACGTGAAACCACACGGCGCGCTGTACAACATGGCCGCGCGCGATCGCGTCCTCGCCGACGCCATCGCACACGCAGTGCACGATTTCGATTCGACGCTGACTCTGGTTGGTCTTGCCAACAGCGAACTGACCCGCGCCGGAGAATCCGCGAGCCTGCGCGTAGCGCACGAAGCGTTTGCCGACCGCCACTACGAAGCCGACGGCTCGCTAACGCCGCGCAACATGCCCGGCGCGGTGATCGAGGATGTCGACGCAGCAGTTGCGCAGGCCGTGAAGATCACCACGACGGAAAGAGTGGATATTCGCACCGGCGGCGTACTCACTCTGCATGCCGACACACTCTGCGTCCATGGCGACCGGCCCGATGCCGCGCTGCTCGCGCGGCGGTTGCACGAGGGATTGGTTGCTGCGGGAATTACTATCGCGAAAGGCGCTGGCTAGGGCTGCGCTCTGCGCTTGCGCGAACGACTCGCACTGCGCTTCTGCCGCGAAGCCGTGATGGCTCGATCTGCCCAGGTGTGGAGCGTTTCCGGATCATCGAGCACCTCGGCCGGAACCTCGAAGAGCTTGGTGTCTTGAACCTTGCCGTCCTTCCTGGTGTAGGAGAAACACCGGCTGCCAAGTTTTTGATATTCCTCGCGCGTCGCCGGACTGGTCGAGAAGTACAACGTCCCACCCATGATCATGCCGAAGAAGTTCGCTCCCGACCTGAGCCCGATCCCGCCGAAGAACGGAGCCGACGTCAGCGCCGGCACGCGCGAAAGTTGATCGAGCACGAAGCATTTGAACTCGTCGCTGGGTTTGGTCATATCCCGTCAGTCTTCGTGCCTAGTGCGGCGGCATCAGCCGTGCGCATACGGTTCGACATGCGCAGGCCACCGAGGCAGGTAGAGCCGGTCAGAGTCGGTCCGCTCAATGGAACGATCACGCACCGGCATGCGAGCACCGCAACTACGCGCCTTCGACAGCAACCAGATTGGACTTTGCGGAGCGCTCACGAACTCCACGCAACGGTTGATATTCTGGTGCCTGCCAAAACCCCTTCAGGGCGGCCATGTTGGGGAACTCGAGGATGACGGTTCGCTTTGGGTGCCAGGTGCCCTCCAGCACCTCGCTCGCTCCACCGCGGACAAGGTAGCGTCCTCCGTGCGCGGCAATCATGGGTTGCACTTCCCTCCGGTACTCCTCGAACACCGCAGCGTCAGTGACCTCGATATCAACGATCAGATATGCAGACATACCATGTGCTCCATACATTCCAGGACAGACAGTATGCGCGCCGTGAACCAAGAAACAGGAAAATGAACAGGAAAATGGCAGGAAAATGGGGTTAGCAGAAAATGGGGTCAGAGAATATTTCGCTCAGAAAAAGTTGAGATGAGTCAGAGAATGCTCTATCAAAACTTACTCTGACGTCATTGCCCGCAACTGCTTGTTATATGCTCGTTTCACAGCGCACCTTGAATGCCGCCATCCCTTGATTGCCTAAAGAACTCTTGAGGCGGGACGAACTCTTTATATTCCAACTGCAAGGATGCAATGCGGTCAAGCGTCTCGAAGATGGGCTTGGTAGTAAAAAGCCTGAACTTCACAGAACTAGCATATTTTCGGAGCGTTGGACTGAGAACATGGAACGCGAAAGCAGCAAAGCGCTTCCCCTCATGTTCTAGCGCACGAAGATGGTCCCCATAGGTGTTCAGAACATCATGCTGTTGCTCGACATTTAGGTCCAAGAACTTCTTTTTACTCTTGAGGTTCTCCGCGACAAACGATCTCAGACCCAAGCGATTAGAGTCGTTAGAGTACAAATACTGTAGGACGTTAAATGCTTGGATGATGCGAATATCGTCGTATCCCACAAGCAATTTGTAGTCCTCTGGAAGTTGGACGAAGCTCATGGGGCCTGCCGAGAGAATATCGAATTCATCCATATCGAACGTGAGCTTAAGCAACGCGCGATCGCCAGACAGGATACGTTTGATGGCTTCAATGTGTGGACCGACAGTGTGCTTCTGAATAATCAATTCGGACTGCACTAGCCGGCACAAGACATCAGCCATGTAGCCAATGGCGTAGATCCGCTGTCTGTATTCTTTTCTGTACCGATTTAATGATTGAACAGCCAAGACAGTTAGAGAAGCACCCACGGTTGCTACGAAAGGGAGCCACAATTGGGAGGTCAACGAAACCGAGTTGGCTGCCATGGGTTCAGTACACATAACTTTTAAACAGATCCCACATTCGGGTAGTGCTTAGTCTGCCACAACCCCATGTTGCAATGAACGACACGGAATTTCGCACGCAATCTACCTCACGCGCGCCGTTGCAAAAACACATGCGTCGCGCGTTCGCCGGCGATGCTCTTGCTGCATTCGTAGCCGAGCGCGCGCCAATCGATGCCGTGGAACAGCGCTTCGCCACTGCCGAGCAGCACGGGGCGCATGGCCAGGTGCGCCTCGTCAATCAGGCGTGCTTGCAGGTATTCGCGCACGGTCGCCACGCCGCCGCCGACGCGCACGTCGCGGCCGTTTGCGGCCTCGCGCGCCTGCGCGAGCGCGGACTCGATGCCGTCGGTGACGAAATGGAATGTCGTACCGCCTTTCATCGTCAGCGGCGCGCGTGCGTGATGCGTGAGCACGAACACGGGCACGTGGTAGGGCGGTTCGTCGCCCCACCAGCCTTTCCAGCTTTCGTCCGGCCACGGACCGCGCACCGGGCCGAACATGTTGCGCCCGAGTATCCACGCGCCGATGTTGGCGAAGCCTTGCTCGGCGATGGCGTTGTCGGTGCCGGTCTCGCCGCCATCCTGGCCGTGCATTTGACCAAAGAAACGCGTCTGGAAAAACCACTCCATCAATTCCGGCCCACGCACGCCCAGTGGATTCTCAATACTTTGATCCGGCCCGGCACTGAAGCCGTCGATGGAAACTCCGAAACTCCGCACGCATAATTTCGACATGACTCGACTCACTGCGACAAGCTCATTGTCTCGGCGCGGCGCCTCAGAGCGAACGGCCGTCGTAGTGCTGCACGGGAATCGATGCCAGATCGATGCCTTCGAGGCAACGGATGTTGATCGCGGCCATCGCATTGCCCTTGGGGTCCGTGCCTTCGCCATACGGATGCACGCCGCAGACCGGGCAGAACCGATGCTTGATCGCATGCTTGTTGAAGGTGTAGGTGCTCGCCGCGTCGTCGGGCGTGCGCAGATGCAATTGGCTGCGCGGCACGAACCAACGCAGTGCCCCCACGCGCTGGCAGATGGAGCAATTGCATTCCATCGCGCCGGTCAATTCGCCTTCGACTTCTAACGCCACTTTGCCGCAATGGCAACTGCCTTGATATTTCATGATCGCTCCGGATGCTCTGGACGGTGGTTGCGCCAGTGTATGCCATACTGCCACGCATGAACTACTGGCCGTTGCTCGGCGTCGCCGTGGTGGTTGCGGGCTTCGCGCTGCGCGCCAATCCGGTGCTGGTAGTGGTGGTGGCGGGCATTGTCAGCGGCTTGCTGGCCGGAATGTCGCCCGCTGCGTTGCTCGCGTTGATCGGCGCCAAGGTAATCGACAGCCGCAACGTGCTGGTGCTGTTGCTGACCCTGCCGACGATCGGCCTGCTCGAACATGCGGGGCTGCGCGAACACGCTGCTGCGTGGATCGCACGCATGCGCAACTTCACGTTGGCGCGCCTGTTGATCGGTTACCTCGCGATACGCCAGATTTTGTCCATGTTCGGTTTGACCGGGATTGCCGGCCACGCGCAGACAGTGCGTCCGTTGCTCGCACCAATGGCCGAAGCGGCAGCGGAGAAAATCGACCCGGACATCGATCTGGCCGAGCGCGAGCGCGTCCGCGCGCTGGCCGCAGCGACCGACAATATCGGACTGTTCTTTGGCGAGGATATTTTCATCGCGTTCGGCGCGGTGTTGCTGATCCAGGGTTTCTACGCGCAGAACGGCATCGTGCTCGATCCGCGCCACATCGCGATCTGGGCGCTGCCGACTGCGATTGCGGCCTTCATCGTGCAAGCCGCACGTGCTGTCCGCCAGCAACGCCGTCTGCGCCGGCTTGCGCAAGCGCACAAAGCGGGATCGCGAAACCATGCTGCACACTGAATACGTCTACTGGCTGTGCGGCGCCCTGCTCGCCGCCTGCGCGTGGCGCGAGCTGCGAACAGGGCGCTGGGCGCACGCCGGGTTTTGGGGAATCCTCGCCGCGATTTTCCTGTTCGGCGACGTGATCAAAGCTGTGGCGGCGCACGGTCACGCCCTGCCTGCACAGATTGCCGGCGCTGGCGTGATCGCGCTTGGCCTGATCGCAGGCACGGGTCGGCTGCGTCGCGCACCGGTACCGGATTCCACGGAACAGACCGAGCGGCGCGTGGCGAATGCCGCACGTATGGGCCATCGCCTGTTTTTGCCCGCGCTGATCATCCCGTTCGGCACGTTGGCGTTTACTCTGCTGCAACCGTACCTGCGCATCGGCGGCATCGCCGATCTCGGGCGCGCCGACGCGACCCTGCTCGCGCTCGGATCAGCCTGCGTGCTTGCCGCCATTGCCGCGCTGCGCCTGACCCGCGCACGCCCGGCCGCGGCGATCGCCGAAACCGGGCGGCTGCTCGATGCGCTGTCGTGGGCGATCGTGTTGCCGATGCTGCTGGCGATGCTCGGCGCCGTCTTCGCCGCGACCGGCGTCGGCGAGGCCATCGCGCACCTGACCGCTGCGGCGATTCCGGTATCCTCGCGCCTGGCCTGCGTACTCGCGTTCGCCGCCGGCATGCTCGTGTTCACCATCATCATGGGCAATGCCTTTGCGGCCTTCCCGGTGATGATGGCCGGCATCGGCCTGCCGCTGCTGATCGGCCTGCACCACGGCGATGCAGCGGCGCTAGGCGCCTTGGGCATGCTCACCGGTTACTGCGGTACCCTGCTCACGCCGATGGCGGCAAATTTCAATATCGTGCCTGCGGCCTTGCTCGAGTTGCGCGATCCGAACGGCGTGATCCGCGCGCAGTGGCCGGTGGCGCTTTGGCTGCTGGCGTTCAATCTCCTTCTGATCTGGTTCTTTGCTTTCCGATGAGTCCGCGCACGCCCATCGCCCTGGTCACCGGCTTTGATGCGTTCGGTGGCGAAGACGTAAACCCATCGCAGCAGATCGCGCAGGCGCTCCACGGACAGATCATCGCCGGACATCGCATCGTCGGCGCGATCCTGCCGACGCAGTTCGCCGCGTCGCTGCCGGAACTGGCGCGGCTGATTGCGCAGCATCGTCCGGCGCTGGTGTTGGCGCTGGGTCAGGCCGGTGGTCGCGAAGGCATTTCGCTGGAGCGAATCGCAGTCAATCTGATCGACGCGCGTATCCCCGATAATGCATGCACGCAGCCGGTCGATGTTCCGGTTGTGGAAAATGCGCCAAATGCATATTTTTCCACTTTGCCGATCAAGGCCATGCTCGCGCGCCTGCGCGCGGCGGGCATTCCCGCTGCGCTGTCGCAGACCGCCGGAACCTTCGTGTGCAATCAGGTGTTTTTCGGACTGATGCGCCTGCTGGCACGGCGACGCCATGTGCGCGGCGGCTTCGTGCACGTGCCGTACTTGCCGGAACAGGCGGCGCAGCAAGCCGGAGCGCCTGACATGGCTCTGGAAACGATGCTTCAGGCCGTGCGTCTATGTCTGGACACCGCGCTGACGACAGCCGCCGACGCGCACTACGCCGCCGGTAGCCTGGATTGACGGGTTTTCAGTGCGCCAGCGTAGCGGCGGGTGACGCCAGCGGATCGACGAGCGTTTGCAACTTGCCGTCGGCATCGACCAGCGCGTCGATATGCTGTGCTTTGGCGGTTTCGCAAAGAACATGCTTCTGCTCGGGGCTGGCACGATCACTGTCGCGCAGCACGATGCCGGTGATCTTTTGGCTATCTTTCAGATCGCCGACATAACCGAACAACTCGGCCTTGCCCATGATGAACTCGCCGGTCTGAAACGTGTTGTTCTTCGATGGCTTGACCAGCAAATGGCCGTTATCGATGCCGTCCGCGGCGAATGCCGAGGCGGCGCACATCAGCGCGGCTACGGCGAAAATGGATTTGCGCATAGCAATCTCTCTCTGGAATCGGTTCGGTAACTTCACTCGACGATCTGGATGATTTTCAGATGACCGTCGTTGTCGCGTACGTAGCCGGTGATCTTCAGGTCGCGGCAGAGACCGGCCAGCGCGGCAACGTGGGTATTAGTGATTTTTTGCTTCTCACCGGTCGTCAACAACAACGTGTGGACTGGTTTGCCGGTCTCGGCCAGATAGCGGATGTGTCCAGCCAGATCCTCGCGGGTCAACGTGGCGCCCTCGTACTCGAATTGCCCGGTCTTGTCCGCCGCCACGGTCAGGTCGAACGTCTGCGGCGCATTCGCCAGCGGAATGTCCGAGGTGCCCTTGTTGATCGCATCGCGGCCGCCGCACGCGGCAAGCAGGCCGATCAACAGCGCGATCGCTAGCGCACGCGTCGTGTGGAAAAAGAAACTTTTACGCATTGTAAACTCCTGCAATGTCGATTCCCGAACGGAACTCACGCCTTCGGCAAAGTTACGCCTTGTTGTCCCTGATACTTTCCGCCGCGATCGCGGTAACTGGTGCCGCACACTTCGTCGGATTCAAAAAACAGCATCTGCGCCACGCCCTCGTTCGCATAAATCCGTGCCGGCAACGGCGTGGTGTTGGAAAATTCCAGGGTCACGTGGCCTTCCCATTCCGGCTCCAGCGGCGTGACGTTGACGATGATGCCGCAGCGCGCGTAGGTGCTCTTGCCCAGACACACCGTCAACACGCTGCGCGGGATGCGAAAGTACTCCACCGTACGCGCCAGCGCAAACGAATTGGGCGGGATGATGCATTCCTCGCCACGCACGTCGACGAAACTGCGTGCATCGAATTGCTTGGGATCGACAATGGTCGAGTTGATGTTGGTGAACACCTTGAACTCGTCCGCACAGCGCACGTCGTAGCCATAACTGGACGTACCGTAGGAAATCAACTTGCCGCCATTGCCGTTGACGCGCACCTGACCGGGCTCGAACGGCTCGATCATGCCGTGTTGTTCGGCCATGCGGCGGATCCAGTGGTCGCTCTTGATGCTCATGTGTTCTGAATGACGATCTTGGGAAACTGGATGGATTTGCTGCGCGCACGCAACGATAACTGCGCCGCGGTCTTGCGCGCGATCTCGCGGTACATCGCCGCGACCTTGCCATCCGGATCGGCAGCCACCGTCGGCGTGCCACCATCGGCCTGTTCGCGGATATGGATATCGAGCGGCAGCGAACCGAGCAGCGGCACGCCGTATTGCTGCGCCATGCGTTCGCCGCCACCTTCGCCGAAGATGTGTTCGGTGTGGCCGCATTGCGAACAAGTGTGCAGCGCCATGTTTTCGACGATGCCAAGCACCGGCACGTCGACCTTTTCGAACATCTTCAGCGCTTTTTTCGCATCCAGCAGGGCGATGTCCTGCGGCGTCGTGACGATGAGCGCACCGGATACCGGCACGCGCTGGCACAGGGTGAGCTGAATGTCGCCAGTGCCGGGCGGCAAGTCGATGACGAGGTAATCCAGGTCCACCCAGTTCGTCTCGTTGAGCAACTGGGTCAGCGCCTGCGTGACCATCGGCCCGCGCCAGATCATCGGCGTCTCTTCGTCGATCATGAACCCGATCGACATCGCCTGTACACCGTGCGCAAGTTTGGGTTCGATGCGCTGGCCGTCCTTGCTGTCCGGCTTGCCGGAAACCCCGAGCATGCGTGGCATGCTCGGGCCGTAGATGTCCGCATCAAGCACGCCGACGTTAGCGCCCTCGGCGACCAGCGCCAGTGCCAGATTCGCCGCCGTGGTGGATTTGCCCACACCGCCCTTGCCCGAAGCGACGGCGATGATGTTTTTCACGTTCGGCATCGGTGTGAGGTCTTTCTGCACTTTGTGGGCGTGCAGCCGCGAAGTCACATCGACCACCGCACTGCCGATCGCCGGATCGGCGTTCAGCGCCGTGCGCACCTGTTCGGCCAACGCGTCGTGCCAGCCTGCCGCCGGATAGCCGAGGGCGATTTCGACGGCAACCTTGTCGCCATCGATGCCGACACCTTTGATTGCCCCGCCGGCGACGAGATCGAGTCCCGTGTGCGGGTCGATAATGGCCGAGAGCAAGCCATCGACGTGCTCGCGTGTGATTTGAGTCATTGCGTCGGAGGGAACCGGAGTAGACTGCCATTGTAGCCGAGCGTGCACGGGCACGCGATGCCTGAATGGGCGAAGGCTCAATGTCGCACTTCGTCGCTTTTCGGCGTTACTCGAAGCACTACGGTAGACCGTCAGGTGGAGCCAACCGCCATGAATGGAAAACGACCCATTGCTCATCCGCGGCAATTGCCCGCGGCAATTTCACTGGTACTGGCCTGCACCATGGCAACTGGAAATGCCTGGGCCAGCGATTTGCCTGTGACAAGCTGCCTGGACGACCTGTCAGCCGGAACCTTGCGCGTGGTCGTCGCAAATGCGACATCCTCGGACACCATCGATCTGGCGTCGCAGTTGTCGTGCAGCACCATCACGCTCGATTCGAATCGCGGCGAAATTGGCAGTGCCCATAACCTCACCTTGATCGGGCCGGCCGATCGCACGGTCACGATCCAGGGAGGGGGCAGCAGCCGAGTGTTCTACGCTTATGACGCTGGCGGCACAATCAACCTCACCAACCTTACCGTCGCGGGTGGTTACGATAGAGGAGCAGGCGGTTGCATAAAGGCAACCAAAGCGGCGGTGCTCGATCACAGCACGGTGACCAATTGCGAGATCGTTCTATATCCCACATTTGCTCAGGGTGGCGGCATCTATGCGCCATCGGTGACGCTGCGCAACGGGAGCGTTGTTACTGGCAATAGCAGCATTACGCCACCCCATTACTCGAAATATTTCGACTTCGGAGGAGGCGTTTTTGCCAAGGACTCATTCTCATGCAGCGATAGCACCATCAGCGGCAATTACGCGCGGCTCGCCGGTGGCGGAATTGCAGGCACAGGCTCGATGTCGATCAGCCGCTGCACCATCGATTCCAACATGGCCGCAACCGGCGGTGGCATCGCGACCATCACTAGCGCGGCCGGTCCCGTAACCATCGCGCAAAGTACGATCTCCGGCAACACCGCTGTTGAGGGCGGCGGCATCTATTTGTTTTCGATGACGCCGCTCGACATGTACAACAGCACGGTGGCGTTCAACGCGAGCGTCGGCAGCTACGCCGGCGGCATTTATTCGCGCGGGGGCATCTCCGCGCAGAGTTCCATCATCGCCGACAACGTCCAGGGGGACGGCACGCCCTATGATGTCGAGATCCCCTACACATCCACGCTGTCCGGAGCCGACAATGCCGTCGTCGCGACGAACACCGCGCCTGCGCCCGGCGTCATCACCGTCACTGCCGATCCACGACTGGCGCCCCTGGCCAACCATGGCGGCCTGACGCGAACGCATGCCTTGCTGGCAGGCAGCGCGGTCATCGATCAAGGCAACAATTCGCAATCGTTCGGCAACGATCAGCGCGGGCCTGGATTCAATCGTGTCGTTGGAGCGGATGCCGACATCGGCGCCTACGAACGCCAACTCGTCGACGACGAGATCTTCGCGAACGGCTTCGACTGAAGCGGCGCGCGATCGCGTAAGATGGCGGCATGCGATTGGCCGCACTTGTCCTGCTCGGATTTGCCGCGCACGTTTGGGCGCAGGCGCCGGATTCTTCGCCAGTTGGCGTGTGGCAAACCTTCGACGACGACACGCATGCGCCCAAGGCGCTGGTGCAAGTGGAATTGCAGCATGGCGTGCTGTCGGGCCGCGTCGTGAAGCTGTTTCCGGCGCCGGGCGACGATCCCGATCCGCGCTGCAGGGGCTGCCCCGGCGCACGCCGCAATCAGCGCGTTGTCGGCATGACGATACTGTGGAATTTCCACCGCGACGGCGACACCTGGACCGGCGGCGAGATCCTCGATCCGGAGGATGGCAGCGTCTATCGCGCCAGAGTGCATTTGCGCGACGGCGGCACGCATCTGGACGTGCACGGCTATATCGGCATACCCCTGCTCGGGCGCAGTCAGGTGTGGGAGCGAGTGAAGGCCGCAACGACGCACTGAGCACCGCGCACATGCTAGTCTGCGCACGCCGCTCGCTGCAGGGAAACGCCGTTGGCTACGCAAAAAATGCTGCGCACGCTGGATCTGGTGTTGTTCAACACCGTGGCCATCGTCGGTCTGCGCTGGGTGGCGCTGGCCGGACACTCCGGCCCCTCCTCGCTGACCTTGTGGCTGCTCGCGGCGCGTGCGTTTTTCATCCCCCACGGTCTGAGCGTGATGACGCTATCCTCGGCTCTGCCCAAGGACGGTGGCCTGTACGTGTGGGTCCAAGAAGCGTTTGGCGAGCGCCACGGGTTTCTGGTCGGCTGGCTGTACTGGTCGTCGAACATCCTGTATTTCCCGACGCTGGCAATCAGCACATCGGTGTTTGCGCTATATATCTTCAACGGACATTTCGCCGCGCTGGAAAACTCCCACGCCTACGCCACGAGCGCGTCGCTGTTGCTGCTCGCCATCGGGCTCGGTTGCAATCTCTTCGGTACCGGCACCGGCCGCTGGTTGCAGAATCTGGGCGGACTCGCGCAATGGCTGCCCTCGCTCGTGGTGGTGGGCGTGGGCGTGATCGCGCTGATCGCGGACGGTTCGGCCACGCCGATGCCGGCAGGGTCGCTGGTGCCGACGTTTACCAGCATGGACACGATCATCTTTTTTTCCCAGATGTGCTTCGCGTTCGCCGGGCTGGAACTGGCGCCGATACTGGCCGGCGAAATCCGCACACCACGGCGCACGATTCCGCGCGCGCTGCTCATTTCCGGTCTGGTCATCGCGGCCATCTATATACTCAACACGCTGGCCCTGATGTGGGCGTTGCCGTCGGAGAAGATCTCCATCATCGCCGGCATCAATCAGGCCATTACTGAAGCCGGCGCGGCGCACGGCATGCCCTGGCTGGGCCCGCCCGTGGCGCTGTTGATGACGCTCGCCGGCATCGGCGGACTTGGCGCCTGGTTGATCGGTTCGGCACGCCTGTTGTTCGTCGGCGGCATGGATCGCCTGTTGCCGGAAGCGCTCACGCGCGTGCATCCGCGCTGGAACACGCCGTACATCGCGCTGCTGGTGCAAGCGGGCCTCGCCGCGCTGCTGATTCTCGCCGCGACCCAGGGCGCTTCGGTGCACACCGCGTACCTGATCATGGTGGACTCGACCGCGATCCTCACATTCATTGTCTACCTGTACCTGTTCGCGGCCGCTATCAAACTGCGCCGCCGCATTGCGCAGACGCCAGAAGCGATCGCCGTGCCCGGTGGCCGTTGGGGCAGCCTCACTGCCAATGGCGTCGGCTTTGTCACCACGGTCGGTGCCATCGTACTGGCCCTGGTGGCGCCCTCGGACACCGCCGATTCGACGGCCTTTTTCCTGAAGGTGATCGGCGGCACGCTCGCTTTCATCGTCGCCGGCCTGATTCTCCACGCGTTGGCGCGCCGCCGCGCCATGCGATAATCGGCGCATGACCTCGCGCGAAATTCTCGTCACTCACGCTTTGCCCTACGCGAACGGACCGCTGCACATCGGCCACTTGCTCGGCTATATCCAGTCCGACATCTGGGTGCGCGCGCGGCGCATGGCCGGCGACACCGTGCATTTCGTCGCTGCCGACGACGTGCACGGCACGCCGATCATGCTCGCCGCGGAAAAAGCCGGCATGACGCCGGAGGACTTCATCAAGGGCATGCAGATCAGTCATGAGCGCGACTTTGCGGATTTCGGCGTAGCCCACGACTACTACTACACCACACACTCGGCGGAAAACCGTGAGCTGGCCGAATACGTGTACCTGCGTCTGCGCGAGACGGGCAAGATCGCGCGACGCAACGTCAGCCAGTTCTACGATCCGGTCAAGGCCATGTTCCTGCCCGACCGTTACATCAAGGGCGAGTGCCCGGTCTGTGGCACACCCGATCAGTACGGCGACAACTGCGAGAACTGCGGTTCGACCTATGCACCGACAGACCTGAAGAATCCGCGCTCCGTGGTCTCTGGTGCAAAACCCGAGATGCGCGATTCGGAGCATTTCTTTTTCGAGGTCGGGAAATTTGCGGACTTCCTGCGCGAATGGCTGGCGGGAGACGTGGCGCATTCCTCAGTGAAGGCAAAACTGAAAGAGTGGCTGGATTCGGAAGGCGGCGTGCGCGATTGGGATATTTCCCGCGACGCGCCGTATTTCGGCTTCGAGATTCCCGATACGCAGGGCAAGAAATTCTTCTACGTCTGGCTCGATGCGCCGATCGGCTATCTGGCCAGCTTCCAGAAATATTGCTGCAGCGAAAAGGGGCGCGCGAACGGACTTTCGCCTGCGTATTTCCACAAGTTCATGCGCGTGGACGACCCGGAATTCCTCGAAGCCGAGATGCACCATTTTCTCGGCAAGGACATCGTCAACTTCCATGGCCTGTTCTGGCCGGCGATGCTGAAAGGCGCCGGCTTTCGCGAACCGACTGCGCTGCACGTGAACGGCTACCTCACCGTCAACGGTGAGAAGATGTCGAAGTCACGCGGCACGTTTATCCAGGCACGGACGTATCTGGATGCGGGGTTGAATCCGGAATATCTGCGTTATTACTTTGCGACGATGCTAACCGCGGCCGCGACGGACATCGATCTGGACCTGAAGGCGTTTGAGGAGCGTGTCAATTCACATTTAGTGGGCAAGTGGGCCAACATTGCGGCTCGCTCAGGCGCTTTCATGATGCAACTCGGAGGACGCCTCGCCGCAACGCTGCCGGACACAGAGCATTCTTTGTACGCGATCGCCGCAACGAAACTCACGGCATGCACTGGCCTTTATGAGGATCGAGATTACGCTGGAATCACACGCTTACTTATTGAAATCGCAGACGAGGCAAATGCGTACATTGCTGGAAAGGCGCCTTGGAGGATTGCCAAAGACGACAGTAAGCTCGAGGAGTTGCGCACTGTCTGTACCCTTGCATTCAATTACTTTCGTCTGTTGACGATTTACCTCCATCCGATCGTGCCGTCGATGACCAACCGTGCATTCAAGATGTTCGGTGAGAAATCGGCTCGTTTCGACGCTTCGTTGAATCCAATTCTCGGCATAGCTCTTGGACCTGTGCCGTTTATCGCCCGCATAGACCCCAAAAAGATTGACGTCATGATCGAAGCTTCCAAAGTATCGTTACAGCCCGTGAGCGCAGCATCCACTGCCGCATCCGCACCGCCGCAAACTGCCGCCGCCCCGATCTCCATCGACGACTTCGCCAAGCTCGACCTGCGCATCGGAAAAGTGCTGCAATGTGAATTTGTGGACGGCTCGGACAAATTGTTGCGCTTGGTGCTCGATGCCGGTGGGCTGGGGCAGCGCCAGATCTTCTCCGGCATCAAGGCCGCGTATCCCGAACCGGAAAAACTCGTCGGCCGCAACGTGGTGTTTATCGCCAATCTCGCTCCGCGCAAGATGCGCTTCGGCGTTTCCGAAGGAATGATTCTTTGCGCCGGCCCCGGCGATGCGGAATTGTTTCTGCTCGACGCCGACCACGGCGCTCAAGCAGGCATGCCGGTGAAGTAGACCGCGCGCCATGCGCATCTGCCTTTCCATGATCGTGAAAAACGAGGCGCCCGTGATCGAGCGCTGCCTGCGCTCGGTGAAACCGTACATTCATGCGTGGGCGATTGCCGATACCGGCTCCACCGACGGCACGCAGGATATCGTACGCAAGTTCATGGCCGACCTCCCCGGCAAACTGATCGAGCGGCCGTGGGTGGATTTTTCCACCAACAGGAACGAGGCGCTGGAGTTGGCCAAGCAATACGGCGACTATGCGCTGATCATCGACGCTGACGATGAGCTCGATGCGGACAAGGGCTTCACCTGGCCCGCGCTTGGCGCATCGGGGTATCTGCTGGAAATTGTCTACAACGAATTGCGTTACCGGCGCGTGGCGCTGCCCAGGCTCGATGCCGGCTGGGAATGGAAAGGTGTGTTGCACGAGGCACTGGTGTCGACGCAGTTGGCACAGGCGCAATTCCAGCCGGGACTGCGCATCCGCATCCATAACGACGGCGCGCGCAGCCGCCTGTCGCAGCGGGAAAAATTCACGCGCGACGCCGACGTTTTGCGCAAGGCATTGATCGATGAGCCGGACAACGCGCGCTACCGGTTTTACCTGGCGCAGAGCCTGCGCGATGCCGGCGATCTGGCCGGCGCGATCGCCGAATACGCAAAACGCGCGGCGCTGGGCGGCTGGCAGGAAGAAGTATACTTTTCCCGGTTGCAGATAGCCGTGTTGAAAGAACGCGTGACGGCACCGTATGCGGAAGTCGTTGCCGCCTATCTGGACGCCTGCGATTTCCGTCCGTCGCGAGCCGAAGCACCCTGCGAGCTGGCGCGCTATTTTCGACTCAACCAGCGCTGGAATCTCGCGCGCCATTTCGCGCAAATCGCCGTGTCCCTGCCAATTGGCGACGACGTGCTGTTCATCGATCGTGCCGTACACGAATGGCGCGCACGCGACGAGCTATCGATCGCCGCGTACTGGTGCGGCGACCGTGTCGAATCCGCGCGCCTGTGTCGCGAGCTGCTTGCGGATCCGCGCCTGCCCGCGGGCGAGCGCGAGCGTGTGCAGCGCAATCTGGGATTTTCGGAAGCGTCGACGTGAGCCTGCTCGCCGAACGCATCGACGCCCTGCTGCCACAGACGCAATGCACGCGCTGCGGCTATCCGGCGTGCCGGGACTATGCGCATGCCATCACGCACGGCGAGGCCGATATCAACCAGTGTCCGCCGGGTGGCGCGGCTGGCATCGCCGCACTGGCCGGATTGCTCGAGCGAGCGATCAAGCCGCTCAATCCGGCCAACGGCGTGGAAAAGCCGCGCGAAATCGCGCTGATTGTCGAAGCCGAATGCATAGGCTGCACCAAATGCATTCAGGCGTGCCCGGTCGATGCGATTGTCGGTGCATCCAAACTCATGCACACCGTACTCGCCGAGGAATGCACCGGCTGCGAGTTGTGCATCGCGCCCTGTCCGGTCGATTGCATCGTGATGGTGCCGGCGTCCACGGCGGCCGACCCGGCGCAGTATCGGCAGCGTTACGAAGCGCATCGCATGCGCTTGCAGAGGCAGGACGCTGAGCGCGCCGCGGAGCTGGCCGAGCGCAAGCGTGGCGTGGATGCGAGCGCCGCTGCAGTACAGGCGGCCATCGCACGCGCACGGGCGAAGAAACCCACTGGTGCCGCATGAACGCGGCGCAGCGCGCCGAACTGTTCCGCCGTCTGCGCGAGGCGAATCCGCAACCCACGACCGAACTCGAATACGCCACGCCGTTCCAGTTATTGATCGCGGTGATGTTATCGGCGCAGGCCACCGATGTCGGCGTCAACAAGGCCACACGGCGACTGTTCCCGGTAGCCGGCACGCCGCAGGAGATGCTCACGCTCGGTGAGGCAAAGCTCAAACGCTACATTTCCACAATCGGATTATTCAACACCAAGGCGAAGAACATTCTCGCCACCTGCAGTATCCTGATCAAGCATCACGTCGGCGAGGTACCGCGCACGCGCGCTGCGCTCGAAGCACTGCCCGGCGTCGGCCGCAAGACCGCCAACGTGATCCTCAACACGGCATTCGGCGAAGCCACCATCGCCGTCGACACGCACATCTTCCGCGTCGCCAACCGCACGGGTTTGGCGCCGGGCAAGACCGTGCGCGCAGTCGAGGACAAGCTGGAAAAAGTCGTGCCCGCCGAATTCAAGCACGACGCGCATCACTGGCTGATCCTGCATGGCCGCTACGTGTGCAAGGCGCGCAAGCCGGATTGTCCGCAGTGCATTATTCGCGATTTGTGCGAGTACCGGCACAAGACGGAGTAGCGCGATCGATCGTTGTCAGCCGATTACGGACCCAGCAGGACTCTTGTAATCCAGCCGTTCCCAACCCAGGCCTTGAGCAGGCTCGCTGCGCGCAGCGGCACCGAGTCCTGCGCGTGCCACTGGCACAAGGCCTCGCACATTTGCGCGAATGGCATGTCCGCGGCCACAGCATCGAGTGCAGCGGCTTCGTCATCGTCGAGGCGGCGATGATGCACTTCAAAGTTCTGGCGTGAGACGATCCAGGCCCGTGGCCGCCGGTGCCGGCGCAAGCGAGGACACGGTCGCTGCCGATCGCGCGCCAGTCGTACCTCGCCGGCGTTCCATGCCAGCTGCAAACGCTGCACACTCGGCGATAGGCGCAGACGCATATCGCCCCATGACTCGGACGGCACAGCGGCAATGTCGGCCTCGCCGATGGACGCCGCGTCCGCTGCATCGAAAGCCACGCCGATGGCCCAGTCCAGACGCGCCAGATCGGCGAATGCCGGCGTTTCCGACCACGGCGGCGCCGTGCGTAAAAAGTCGGCCAGCTTCTGCCCGTACCAGCGCGCATTGCTCTGGGTGGACGGCATCGCGCGAACGTAATCCCGGCACATTTCGTAAAACGCTTCGTCGCCCGCAGCGAAGTGCAGTCCGTGGAAATCATTTTCCAGCACCTCGGCCAGGCGCAGGACGTAAGCATCCAGATAAACGCCGGCGCGTTCGCCGGGACCAGCGGCATCGTTGCCGGCAATCGCATCGAGCAAGGTCGAGTTGCCCTCACCGCTCAGCAGACATTGCTGAAAATCGCGCTGCAACCGCGCCAGCCCACTCATGCCGCGGCCGCGAGAATCGGTGCGGCGATGCGGCGCGCACAGTCGAGTTCAGCGAGCAACTCGTCCAGCGGCGGAATGTTGTCGTCGCGTTCGATCATCGTCGATACCGGGCCGAAACGACGTACCGCATCGGCGTACAGGTCCCACACGGGATCGGGTACCGGCTGATCGTGCGTGTCGATCAGAAGTTGATTCTGCTGCGTGTGACCGGCCATGTGAAACTGCTGCACGCGGCGCGCAGGAACGCCGGCAAGGTAGGCCTGCGGATCGAAACCGTGATTGCGCGAGCTGACGTAGATATTGTTGATGTCGAGCAGAATCAGACAATCGGCGCGCTCGGCGACGGCGGCAAGGAATTCCCATTCGCTCAAACATGACGCATGGAAAGCGACGTAGCTGGAAACATTTTCGAGCAGGATGCGTCGACCCAGATGATCCTGCACCTGACGCACGCGCGCGCTCACATGCGCGACGGCTTCGTCGGTGTACGGCAACGGCATCAGATCGTGCAGATTCTTGCCGTCCACGCCGGTCCAGCACAGATGATCGGAAATCCAGGCTGGCTCCACGTCCGCGGCCAGGCACTTGATCTGGTCCAGATAGCGCAGGTCGAGCTTATCGGTACTGCCGATCGATAGCGAGACGCCATGCAGAGCCAGCGGATAACGTTCGCGGATGCGATGCAGGTAGTGCAGTGGCTTGCCGCCGGGCACCAGATAATTCTCGGTCAGCGCCTCGAGCCAGTCCACGGCAGGCTTGCCCTCAAGCAGGGCATCGTAATGATCCACGCGCAAACCCAAACCGTAGCCCAAGGCCGGCACGCGCGGATCATTGATACCAGTCATGTGCGCCACGCACGACAGCAGCCGGTGTCATCCACCGGCTGCTGTTGCCAAACAGCAATCAAAACTACTTCGCTTTCGCCGCTTCCTGTGCGGCTTTGCAAGCAGCCTGGTCTTTCTGCATCGTGAAGCCATGGCCTTTGCAGGAATTCTGACCCTTGCACGAATTCGCCTTGGACTTGCATGCACCCTGACCCTTGCATGCGGACGAATGCGTGCACTTGACCTGGGCTTGATCGCCCGCGGCATTGGCCGCATTGGCGGTGGAGATGGCAAACAGACTGGCGACGGCGGCGGCGAGGGCCAGACTCTTAATGGCGGAAGCTTTCATGGGTAGTCCTCTAGATGGGTTTGGTTATGGAGTGATTGTCTCGCGCTGCGCACCGCCAAAGCGGCGGCCAGGACGCGGACGCCTAACAGACCCGCGAGTGTGGTCTCATCTTTCACCCCGGGCGCATACTACGCTTGGGTCGTTAACGCGGCGTGCAAATGCATGTTGCAGTGCGAAAGATTTGCTGCATCGCACAGGTCACGTATGCCCGTCGGGTCGCAACGCATCGTGCTCGGCAAACCGATTCGTTTCCAGCCAATTCCGGAGATTCCCATGTTCGCTACGCTGTTGCGGTACCAACAAACCCTGCTGGACGTTTGCGCGCGCGTGCGCTGGCTAGGGCCGCTGGTCTTGCGCCTGGGCTTCGGCTATTTCTGGCTGGAAACCGGCTGGGGCAAGCTGCACAACCTCGACAGCGCCATCGCGCGTTTCGTCGACTGGGGCATTCCCTGGCCCGCTTTCAACGCACCGTTGTCGGCCGGCACGGAATTCGTTGGCGGCGCGCTGCTGATGCTCGGTCTGCTGACTCGCTTCACCTCGTTGGTGATGGCGTTCAACATGGTGATTGCGATCGCTTTCGTGGTAATCAAGAACGTCATGGGACTGGACGACTTGATCGAACTCGACGAATTTTTGTACATCCTGATTTTCTTCTGGCTGTTCCTCGCCGGACCCGGCAAGGCCAGTCTCGATCACTTGATCGCACAACGTCTGGGACTTCGCATCGCGGCATGACTGTGCTGCAATCCGGCCCGCCCAGCACGGGCCGGAATGGGTGATGTCTCTCAATCGCGTTCGAAGCGGTTGAAATACGCCTTGGCCGCTTCCGCGCTGCCGCCGGTGGCCGTAACGGGCGCTGCCGCCGGCACCATGATCGGTTGCAGTTTGCCGGCCTTGAGCGCAGCGTTGGCCTTGGGCAGGTCGACTTGCTCGAAATCGGCGAACTGTTTTTGCACGTCACCGAGTTCGCGCTGGAGCGTATCGATATGCGCAAGCTGATAGTCGGTCGGCTTGCCGTCGTAGGACATGATCGCGCCGTACAGCGTATCCGTGTGCTCACGCAGGCGCTCCTCACCGGTGATCGCGCCACCCTGCTTGGTCGCCACGATCTTCTTGCGGATATCGTCGGCTTTCGACGACAACGCGGCCAGTTGCTTGCGCATGGATTCGTTGGTGCCGGACTTGGTCGCTGCGGCATCGGCTTGTGCGCGCACCGCGTTGATCTTGTACACCAGATCGGTCATCTGGCCGAACAGGTCACTCACACGCATGGCGGCATCGTATTGCGCCTGACGATCGGCGACGGTGTAGTTGGCACGGCGATCCAGACCGACATCGATTTTCGTCGTGTACACGTCCTTGCCCTTGGTCATGCGAACGGTGTATTCGCCCGGCGGCACGCGCGGACCCTGGGTCGAATTGAACGCAATCTGCGCCGCCGAGGGCACCCGCGGCGGTTTGGCCTGCATCGACCAGTACACGCGATTGATGCCGCGACGCACGCTGGCTGGAATGGTGTCGAGCACGTCGCCTTTGGCATCGAGTACGTCGATCTTCAGCTTTCCGAACAGATGCCGCGACTTCTGGTAGTAGGCGATTTCGGCGCCTTCCTTTGGATTGGGTCCAGTGAAGCTTGCATCGCCTTCGGACCAGCCGCCGAAGCCCTGGATGCGCTGCTGGATCGACTCGACCGGCAGTAACACCGCTTCGCTGTCCAGGATCTTCGAATCCAGAGCGCGCAGTGGCGTGATGTCGTCCACGATCCAGATGCCGCGGCCATGCGTGGCCAGCACCAGCGAGGCATCGCGGTTCTGGATGGCGATATCGCGCACCGCCACCGCGGGGAAATCGCCCGCCTTGAACTGTGCCCAATGCACGCCGCCGTCGATTGAAATCCACAGACCGAATTCGGTGCCGGCAAACAACAGGTCGGGCTTGACCGTATCCTGCTTGATCACGTGTACGTAACCGCGCAGACCCTTGGGGTCTTTCGGTGTGACCAGCGCATGCCACGACTTGCCGAAGTCGCTGGTCTCGTAGATGTACGGTGCCAAGTCGCCGAAAGTGTGGCGATCGAAGGCCACATACGCAACGCCGGCATCGAATTTGCCAGCCTGAATCCATGACACCCATTCGCCGGCTGGCAGGCCCTTGATGTTCTTGACCACATTGGTCCAGGTCTTGCCGTCATCACGGGTGACCTGCACATTGCCGTCGTCGGTACCGACCCAGATCAAACCGGCCTGTTGCGGTGATTCGCTGATCGAGTAGATGGTCGTGTACGTCTCGGCCGCGGAGTTGTCCACGGTAACGCCACCGGATTCTTCCTGCTTCTGTTTCTGCGGATCGTTGGTGGTCAGATCCGGCGAGATACGATCCCAGCTCTGGCCGTGATCGCGCGAGCGGAACAGGAACTGCGCGCCCATGTAGATCGTGCCTTTTTCGTGCGGCGACAGCGCAATCGGCGTATTCCAGTTCCAGCGCAGCTTCTCGTTGTAGCCGGCACGCGGCTGGATGTCGCGCATCTGGTGCGTATGCCGGTTGGCGCGGATGATCGAGCCACCCTGGGTTTCCGCGTAGATATAGTCCGGATCGGCCGGATCGGATAACATGAAAAAGCCATCGCCACCGCAGAAATTTTCCCACTGCGCATTGCCGATGCCGCCCGGATAGGCCGAGTCGCCGGCCCAGCAGGCATTGTCCTGCAAGCCGCCGTAGACGTGATACGGATCGGCGTCATCGACACTGACATGATAGAACTGCGAAATCGGCAGATTGTTCTGTTTCCACCACTTGTTGCCGCCGTCGTAAGACTGCCACAAGCCGCCATCGTCGCCGGCAAACACATGCTTGGTATCGGTCGGATCGATCCACACGACATGAAAATCGCCGTGTGCTCCACCACCGCTGGGCGAAAAGCTCTTGCCGCCGTCCAGGCTCTGGATCAGGGTAAGGTCGGGTTTGAACAGGCGGTCCGGATCTTTCGGATCCACGAACAACCGCGCGAAGTAGAACGGCCGCCACACCATCAACTGGCTCTTGTCGCGCTTGTCCCAGGACTTGCCGCCGTCATCGGAACGATACAACGCCGAATCCGTGGATTCGATGAAGGCGTAAACGATTTGCGGGTTGGACGGCGCAATCGTGACTGCGATCCGACCGAAGGGCTTGTCCGGAAAACCCTTGTCCGCGGCGGCCGTAATTTCCGTCCACGTTTTGCCGCCATTGTCCGTACGATAAAGGCCGCTGTCGGATTTTGCCGTCGGCGATTCGCCACCGGAGCGGAACGTCCAGCCCTTGCGCCGGAAATCCCACATCCCGGCGAACAGTACGCTGGAATTTTGCGCATCCATGCTGATCGAAGAGCAGCCGGTGGAAAGATTGCCGCCCTTGAGGATCAGGTTCCAGTGCTTGCCGCCATCGGTGGTCTTGTACAAACCGCGGTCGGCCGAGTCGCTCCACAGCTTGCCCGGCGCGCAGGCGTACACGGTGTCGCTGGCATGCGGATCAATGATGATTTTGGAGATACGCTCTGAATTCTCCAGACCCATGTGCGTCCAGGTGGCACCGGCATCGGTGGATTTGTAGATGCCGTCGCCGACGGATACCGAATTGCGCGTCCACGATTCGCCCGTCCCCACCCATAGCGTATCGTTGTTCGACGGATCGATGGCGATTGCACCAATCGACTGCACCGGTTGCTTGTCGAACACCGGTTTGAACGTGGTGCCGCTGTCGGTGGATTTCCACACGCCGCCGGACGCCGCGCCGACATAAATCAGGGTTTTGCCGTCCTTTTGCGCGGCGGCATCCAGCGCCGCCACGCGACCGCTCATCGCGGCCGAACCGATATTGCGCACGCCCAGCCCGGAAATGGCGCCGGAATCGAAGCGCGACCCTTCGGTCTGGTCCGCTGCAACGGCGTTGGCAGCGCACAGGCAAGCTGCGGCAACGGCCAAGGCGAGATGACGATAGGTATTTTTCATGGTTTTCATCCTCGCGCTCACTTGCCTGAACCCGGCGGATTTGGGTCGGATTTCACGGGGAATGCGAACACAGAGTCATCCATCGGTACGTTGGCCTGAGCCTTGTCGATGGTGATCTGGGTATCACCGCCGCCCCCGTTCGGACTGTGGGTCGCCATCGAAAACGGGAAATACACTCCGTCGACTCGTTCGTAATCGCCCAATTCGGTTGTGCTCTCGCTTTCGGTACCCCGCACCATGCGCTGGCTGACCACGCGAATTTCCAGGTATTGATCCGGATCCAGATACACGTACTCGATGTTGCCGCTCTTGAGCGTAACCTTGAGTTTGTAGGCCTGCGTGCCTTCCACATCTTCGCTGCCCAGATACTCGACCTGACTGCCGCGGGCGCTGTAATTGATCAGCGATCCGGCGATGGGGGCATCGTCGGCCAGGCTCTTTGCATCGTCGGCCGACATGCGCTCCGGATCCTTGCGTCCCTGGAACGGCGAAATCTGCCAGGCCTGCTTGCCATCCCATGCTTGCACCTGGGTCAGACCTTGCACAGTGTCCTCCGTGCGCACCAGATCAGGCGTCTTCTGGTATTGCACATGGCTCAAATCGATCGAGCCGAAGCCGCCAGTAAAGCGCAAGTGACCTTCGAGCTTGAGCGACTTGATCGCTTCGATCTTGTCGAGCCCACCGCGGGCGGCGGCGTTTTTCGCAATCAATTCGTCGGCCGTGATCGCCTGCGCCGAAACCGCGACCAACAGCGACGCCGCACCGAACCACAATGCGCAATGCTTGAGCATGGAGTCCTCCCTCCGCGAATGCGAAACGCGCCACCGAGCTTACTCGCATCCGTTCGCGGCGCGATAGGGAAGAAGTCATGGGCGGAGCGCTACACCTCCAGCCGATCGCCCGGCCGTGCGACGATGGCGTAGAGCGCGGGCATCAGGAACACGCTGATCGCGAGGCGGGTGAACATGCCCGCCACGATTACCAGCGCGAACGGGCGCTGCGAATCGGTGCCGACGCCACTGGCGAGTGCGGCCGGCAGCAGACCGAGCGCCGCGACCAGCGCTGTCATCATGATCGGTCGCAGGCGCATGATCGCGCCTTCGCGAATCGCGCGGTCCGTTGTCATGCCGCTGCGACGCAATTCATTGACATAGGAAATGTAAACCACGGCAGTCAGCACCGACACGCCGAACAACACGATGTAGCCGATACCGGACGACACCGAGAACGGCGTATCGGTGAGCCATTGCGCGACGAGGCCACCTGCCGGGGCCGACAACAGCACGCCGAGCACGGTGATGAACGGAAACTTGACGTTGCTGTAGAGCACGAACAGCAGCAGGAAGATGACGAACAGCGTTACTGGCAGAATCACGCTCATCTGCGCCCGCGATGCGGTGTATTCCTTGTATTCGCCACCCCAATCCAGATGATAACCAGGCGGCAGATGCACCTGTCGCTGCACCTGCGTCATCGCATCTTCGACCGCGCCGGCGAGATCGCGTCCATCCACTGAAAATTGCACGCCGATGTAACGTGAATCGTTTTCGCGATAGATGAAAGAGGCGCCGTTGCCGACACCGATATCGGCGAGTTGCTTGAGCGGGATCTGCGCACCGGCGGGCGTCGCGACCGGAATATCGCCGATCTGTTGCGGATTGTCGCGGTATTGGCGATCGAGCCGCACAACCAAATCGAACTGTTTTTCGCCTTGCACGACTTGTGTCGCCACAGTGCCGCCGATGGCGGTTTCGATCAGGCCGTTGACATCGTCGACATTGAGACCGTAGCGCGCGATCTTGGCGCGATCGATCCGGATGCTCAGGTTCGGCTGGCCGAGTTCGTGTACCAGGGTCACGTCGCCGATGCCGCGCACGCGTTCAAGTACGCGCTTGATGGCTTTGCCCTTGTCCTGCAGGGTCTGCAGATCGGGCCCGAAAATCTTGACCGCGAGCGCGCTTTTCAGGCCTGTCTCTGCTTCGTCCACCGCGTCTTCGGCGGGTTGCGTGTAATTGAAGGTGATGCCGGGGAAGACTTGCAGCTTCTTGTCGATCGCCGCGATCAGATCGGCCTTGTCGCGGAATTTGCCCTGCCATTGCGAGTAGGGCTTGAGCCCGACAAAAAACTCGTCGTTGAAAAACCCGGTCGAGTCGGTGCCATCGTCAGGCCGGCCCAACTCCGAAGTGACCGTGGTGACTACCGGAAACGAACGCAATATGGAGCGAATCTGCGGCGAGATTTTTGCGGCCTCGTCAAAGGAAATGGTGTACGGCATGGTCGCACGCACCCACAGCGCGCCTTCGTCCAGATGTGGCATGAACTCGGCACCGATCGATGGCACCAGCAGTAGCGTCAACGCGAGAATTGCAGCCGAGGTGGCTGTCGTTGCGCGTGGTCGCGCCAGACAGAAATCCAGACCGCGCGCGTATGCCGATTTGATCGACTCGAATATCCGGTTGCGCCGCTCGCGCACGCCTTTGCGCATCAGCCAGGCGCACAGCACCGGCAGCAGTGTCAGGGTGACGATCAGCGAGCCGACCAAGGCAAAGATCATGGTGTCGGCCATCGGTCTGAACAGTGTGCCGGACGGTCCGGTCAGTACATAGATCGGCAGGAAGCTGGCAACGATTACCGCGACCGCGTAGACCAGCGGGCGATCCACTTCCGCCGCGGCGTCCTTGATGACCTCGACGAGTTCCGCCGCGCGCAGTGGTGTGCCTTCGCGCAGCGCAAGCTGGCGGAAAATGTTTTCCACCATGAAGATTGCGCCATCGACGAGTATGCCAAAATCGATGGCGCCGATCGACAGCAGATTGGCCGAAGCGCCCTGCAAATCCAGGCAGCAGAATGCGAACAGGAGCGACAGCGGAATCGTGATCGCGACGATCAGGCCGGCACGGAAATCGTAGAGGAAGAAGATCAGAACCACGACCACGAGCAGCATGCCGCGCAGCAGATTGCGTTGCACGACCTGGGTGGTTTCCCCGATCAAATTGCTCAAATCGTAAAACGGATGCACCTTGACGTCCTGGGGCAGGATCGTGGCGTTGATCTGCTGCGTCTTCGCCTCGATCCGCTGCAGCACGCTCTGCGTTTTTTCGCCGCTGCGCATCAGGATCACGCCTTCGACCGCATCGTTCTGTCCCATGTAGCCGAATTCGCCGAGCCTCGGGGCGATGCCGATACGCACGTGGCCAACGTCTTTGACCAATACCGGCGTGCCGTCGTGCACCGCAAGCACGATGTTGCCGATGTCATCCAGCGAGGCGATGCGGCCGAGGCCGCGCACGTAGTAGAACTGGCCGCCCTGCGAATAGAAACCGCCGCCGGCGTTGCTGTTGTTGGCGGCGAGCGCGGTCTGCGCCTGTGCGATCGACAGTCCGGCCGCGGCGATCTTGGCCGGATCCAGCAGCACCTGATATTGCATGGTGCCACCGCCGAAACCGGAATCGTCGGCGACGCCCGGCACGGAACGGTATTGCGGCGCGACGATCCAGTCGTCGATGGTCTTCAGTTCCATCGGCGAGCGGTCGGAACTTTGCAGCACGTAGCGGTAGATCAGGCCCGATGGCGACGACAGCGGCGAGATCGACGGCGTCACACCCGCCGGCAGGCCGATGCCGCCAAGCCGATTGAACACGCGCTGGCGGGCGAAGTAGCGGTCGGTACCATCGTCGAAGGTGAGGCTGACGTCGGACAGACCGTACAGCGAGATCGAACGCTTCGTGGTCAACTTCGGGATGCCGTTCATCGCCAGCTCGACTGGCACCGTGATCAGGCGTTCCACTTCCTCGGCCGAATGCCCCGGCCACTGCGTGATGATCTCCACCATCGGCGGTGACAAATCCGGATAGGCATCCATCGGCAGGCGCTTGAGCGACCACCAGCCGGCACCGACCAGCACCGTGGCCAGCAGTAGCACCAGAAAGCGCTGATCGAGCGCGACCGCAACGATCCGGTTGATGATCGACGGCGTACGCAGCTGCGCACCGCTGGGCAGATTCTGCTCGCTCATTGGGTTTCGATGAAGCGCAGGAAGATGCCACCTTCGGCGACGATCTTTTCGCCCGCGTGCAGGCCGTCATTGATTTGGTAGCGATCGCCGTCGCGATACCCGGGCGTGACGTGGCGCCGGGCGAAGCTGCCATCCGCTTGCTCGACATACACGAACGGCAGGTTTTCGTCGTCGCGCAGAATTGCCGCAACCGGAATCAACAAGCCGCTGCTTTCGTGGCGCGCGACGATCGTCACCGGCACGTACATCTGTTTTCGAAGCGTGCCGTGCGGATTGTCCACGCTCACGCGCGCGGCGACCGCACGTGTCGCCGGATCGACTTCGGTCGCGATATTCGTCACCGTGCCGCGCAGCAGGGTGGTTCCGACATTCACTTCGGCGCTGTCGCCCATCTTCACTCGGCCGACGTCGTCGCCGAAAACCTGCGCCATCACCCACACCCGCGACAAGTCGGCGATCGTGAAACACGGCGTAGTGCCAGCCTGCAAAAGCTGGCCCGGCGAGATGGATTTTTCCACCACGGTGCCTGCAATCGGCGCACGGATCGCAGCGGAAACCATACCCGCGGGTGCACCAGCCTGGATATGCTGGATCACGCGTGGATCCACGTTCAACGCGATCAGCGCTTGCAGCGCTGCGTTGCTGTCGGCTTCGGCGCCGATCGCATCGGACTGCGCCTGTTCGGCTTCGCGCTGCGACACGCCCTTGTGCGCAAGCAAATTCTTGTCAACATCAGCGATGCGCTGCGCGTTGCGTGCAGCGGCCAGCGTCTTGCGATAGGCATCCACCGCAGCTGCGTAATCAGGCGAAGCGATCAAGGCCAGAGTCTGGCCCGGCTTGACGATATCGCCAGCCGCCACCAGCACCTTCACGACCGGCCCCGAAATCGGTGCGAGCACCGCGGTGGCGCGATCATTGTCGAAATCCACCGTGCCGCTGGTTTGGATCGAGCTGTTATAGCGCGACTCTACAACCGTGAAAAGACGAACGTGTTGCAGTTGCGCGGCGCTCAGTTTCACACCGGACGGAGTTGTCGTCGGTGGCGGATTGACGCCGGCATGCGAGGAACACGCGGCTACCGCGGCTACCGCGGCTATCGCGATAGCGGCGAAAATTCCACGCAGGCGACGCATCCAGCGGGAATCGAAGGCATTATTTTTCATGATCGTTTCCCGATAACTGCGCGTTGTTCCACCAGCCGCCGCCCAATGCCAGGTACAACGCCGCGGTATCGGCGTAGCGGTTGGCCTGCGCCTGAATCTGGTTGATCCGCGCCTGGACAAAGGCTTGTTCGGCGTTGAGCAAAATCAGATAACTGGCGTAGCCGCTCTGGAATTGGCGTTGTGACAAATCCAGCGCGACCCTGGCCGCATCGGCGGCGGCGGTCGCGGCCTGCAATCCACGCGCATCCTCGTCCAGCGCCACCAGCACGTCGGCCACGTTCTCGAACGCAGCGAGCACGGTGCTGCGATATTGTGCGGCGGCCTGCGCCAATTGCGCCTTGGCCGCGCGTTCGGCGTGCAGTAGTTCACCACCCTGAAAGATCGGCGCGGCCAGATCCAGACCCACGCTCCAGAATCCGTTGCCGGACTTGAACACATCGCCGATCGCAAGTGCGGAGCTGCCGGCATTGGCGCTGAGCTCGATTTGCGGCAGGCGGTTGGCGATGGCCACGCCCACTTGCGCGCATGCGGCGTGCCAGTTCGCCTGCGCCTGACGCACATCCGGGCGCTGCGCAACCAGTTGCGAGGGCAGGCTCAGCGGCAGATTTTCCGGCAGGCGCAAACTCGCCAGATCGAAGTCCTCGGCTTTCGCGTCGGCGGGAAACTCCCCGGCCAGCACGGCGAGCAGATGGCGCTGCTGTACCAGTTGTTTGCGCAGCGGCGGCAATGCGGCCTGCGTTTGCGCGAGCTGCGATTGTTGCGCGGCAAGGTCGAGCCGGCTTGCCGAACCCTGGTCGAATTGATATTGCACGATCCCGGCGGACTTTGTCTGCATGTCCACTAACTGCCGGGTTGCATCGACCTGCGCACGCAGCGACGCTTCCTGAATAGCCGCTACCACGACATTCGCGGTCAGTGCGGTGTCGGCCGCGATCATCTGGAAACGTGAGCCCTGTTCCTGTGCCGCCAGCGATTCGACGGTACGCCGATTCAGGCCGAACACGTCCGGCATGTAGGACACGCTCACCTGCGACGTGAACAGGCTGTACTCGAACGCGTTGTTGCTGGGCACCGGCGCCAGCGATCCAGGTTGTTTCTGCCGGTTGGTGGAAAAATCCGCGCCGACACTCGGCCAGTACGAGCCGCGCTGCGCCAGGGTATTCTCATGCGCCACGGTCAGCGCAGCTTGTGCAGCAGCCAGATCCGGGTTGTGCTTGAGCGCGCCTTCGACCAGAGCATTCAATTGCGCGGAATGGAATAACGTCCACCAGTCGGCGGGAATGTTGGCCTCTTGGACGAAGCGCTGCACCGTGCCGCCGGCGACATCCGCGTGCACCGTTGCTGCCGGTAACGCCCTTGCCGTGTACACGCTCACCGCGGGCGCCGCGGGTTGGTGGAAATCCGGACCGACCGCACAACCCGCAAGCAACACGACCGTCAGCATCACGCATGTGCGAATCGGTTCGTGTCGTGTGGTATCGGTCTGCATGCTCGCCCTGTGTCCGCCCATGCGGGCGCGCGTCTGACGTGTAACGATATATCATATCAGACAAATGTAAAAACTGCCTGCAACCGATGCGCGCGATGGCCAATGGAGCCGCGGCCACGGGAATCCCGTTGCCAGAGGGCTAAAAAGAAAGGACCCGCGTTGTCGCAGGCCCTTGTCGTTATTGACTCCCCGAGACGAGATCGAACAGCCGATGCAGTGATCAACGACCACCATGCTAAGCACCTTGTAAATCAGTGACATGAAAATTCTCGACCCCTTGCATGTCACATGGCCTGCTATTTCGATGCGGATTGGCGCAACCTATCAACCGCGGGAGCGATTTGCTGTGGCGCATAGACGGGCAATGAGCATGCGTTACCGGTGCAAACGAAAGCCGCTGCCTTGGCAAGCTTGGGATAGGTAACATCGGGATTCGGCAGCGGCCCCTCGCGGCGATCCCACCAATCCACGCGCAGATACTCTTCCGGGTAGCCTAACGCGCTGCTATCCAGCGCTCGTGCCGCCGGATCGTCCTTACCACCGACGATCGCGATATGTATGGGGTCATTGGACAGCTCGCGATCGGCGAGAATCAGGCCGGGCAGAAAGGGTCGCGATTCCATCACCATTGGTGCGATGAGAAAGCGCATCGCGTACTCGCTCATTGTGCGATCGCGCAGGTCGCCGGTGACACGGTAGGCCATGTTCGCGGCACGCGCCAAGGCGATGTTTTCATCGACGATGCGTATCGGCGTCGCCAGTACACCCTGTACGCCGTTCGGCGCCGGCGCAGTGAAATAGCCGGCATCGGTTGCGCGGTAGTGGGTATCGATAAATGCGAATGCCGTCTCCGCCTTGGTCAGCCAAGATCGTTCGCCGGTGGATCGATACAAGCTCAGCAGCGCTTGCGCCATCGCGATGTTGTCGGCCAGGTACGATCCCGCGGCATCGTTTTGATCGTGGCGAAAACCGCCGCCGGGCAGCGCGCGGTGACTAAGCACCCATTGCGCCGCACGTTTGGCGATATCCAGCGCTCGCGCATCGCCCAGGCTGTCGTGCAGCTGGCACATCGCTGCGATGACCCAGCCGTTTTCACGCGCATACAAATGCGTGTCGATTTTCGGGATGCCGAGTTTGCGACGCGCGGCATCATCCAGCGCGTAGTACGTGTGTCCGTCCACTTTTGCGCTGAGGTCGGCATCCTGACTGACGTAAAACGCGCCTTCGGGCGACAGCAGGAAACTCGTCAGGTAGTGCCCGATCGCGCGTGCGGCCTTCAAATACTCCGGCCTGTGCCAATTGGCATAGGCCAGCGCGTACAGGCGCATGTCGTCCGCCTGGAACGCCATGATCTTTTCGTAATGCGGGCTCTTCCAGCCGGGCCCGACCGAGTACTGGTCGACGCCACCCCACACCGGATCGATCAGGTTGAGATTCTGATCCAGGGTTTGTTGCGCCATGCGAAGCGCGTTCGCATCGCCGCCTCGCGCCAGCTCGATCGCCAGTTCCATCGCCGCTGCGTCGATAAAATGCTGGGCCTCACCCCAACCACCATCGTTCTTGTCGTAGAGCGACACATAGTTGGCCAGAAGTTGCTTGTGCAGTGCCGGATCAAGCGTCGAGGCAGCCGAAGGCACCACTACCACGGGTGCATTTATCGATGGACCCGGCGAGGGATCGGCAATGATGGCCTTGAGCATGGCAATCATTTCCTGCGGTTCGATGTAGCCGCGACGTTTGACGATCTCGCTGCCGTCTGCGGCAAACACGATCGTTGCCGGCCAGCCCCAATCGCCATAACGCGCCGAGAGCGCGGGATTCGCGTCCTGATCGACTCGAAGCGCGACGTACTTTTGGTTGAGGATCGTGCGAACCTCGGCGTTGGCGTAGGTTTTCTGGTCCATGACATGACACCAGTGACACCAAACCGCTTCCAGATCGAGTATCACGAAGCGATGTTCGCGCCGAGCCAGTGCAAATGCTGCCCCACTGGAGGATTGCCAGTGCAACGTCTGCGCGCACACGGCCGATGGCGGCACGGCCAATGCGATCAGCAAAATGAGCAAAACATGCAGGTAGCGATTGCGCATGGTGAAAGCTCCGGTCTGGTGCGACGTCACGCGAACCACAAGCTGGCAGTTCCAGCGGGGATCGCATAGTCAATGCAACCCATTGTCCGGATAGAGCGTGAAGCGGGCGAGAAGTACCCAGGGAATACCTTGAGTTCGCCGATCAGGCCTTGGCGAACACCAGGCTGCCATTGGTGCCGCCAAAGCCGAAACTATTCGACATCACAGTGTGCAACGTTGCCGCCTGCGTCTCGCGCAAGACCGGAAAATCAGCGGCGCGCGGATCCAGTTCGCTGATGTTGGCCGAACCGGCCATGAATCCATCGCGCAGCATCAGCATGCTGTAAATCGCCTCGTGTACGCTGGCGGCGCCAAGCGCATGGCCGGTCAATGCCTTGGTCGATGACAACGGCGGCACACCATCGCCAAAGACCTCGCGCACGGCCTGCAATTCGACGATGTCGCCTGCCGGTGTGGCGGTGCCGTGCGTGTTCAGGTAATCGATCGGCGTATTCACATTTTGCAGGGCCATGCGCATGCAACGCACGGCGCCTTCGCCGGATGGCGTCACCATGTCGGCGCCATCGGAGGTGACGCCGTAGCCAACCAGCTCGGCATGTACACGCGCACCACGTGCCTTGGCATGTTCGTACTCCTCCAGCACCAGTATGCCGCCACCCGCGCCGATGACGAAGCCGTCGCGGTGCGTGTCGTACGGGCGCGACGCGCCTTGCGGATTGTCGTTGTGACTGCTTGCCAGTGCGCCCATGGCATCGAACTCGGCGGTCATGCCCCAATGTTCTTCCTCGCCGCCGCCGGCGAACATCACATCTTTAACGCCGTGGCGAATCATGTCAGCCGCCGCACCGATGCAATGCGCCGACGTAGCACAGGCGGCGGAGATTGAATAGCTCAAACCGCGGATGCCGAATGCGGTCGCCAACGTCGCCGATACGGTGGAACACATCGTACGCGGCACCATGAACGGCCCGACCTTGCGAATGCCTTTGTCGCGTAGCAAGTCGCCGGTCTCGATCTGCCAGCGCGCCGAGCCGCCGCCGGAACCGGCGATCACACCGCTGCGCGGATGCGTGATCTGCTCGATGGCCAAGCCCGCATCGGCAATCGCATCGCGCATGGCCACGTAGGCGTAGGCTGCGGCATCGCCCATGAAACGTTTCAGCTTGCGGTCGATCGCCGCATCCAGATCGATCTGCGGCACCCCGGCGACCTGGCTGCGCAGCCCGCGCGTCAGGTACTCGGGGATAAATGAAATGCCGCTGCGCAACTCGCGCAACGCTACGGACACGGTGTCCAGCGCATTGCCGATGCAGGACACGATGCCCATACCGGTGACGACCACACGCCGCATCTCAAAAACCCTCGGTGGACTGGAACAAACCAACGCGCATGTCGCTCGCGGTATAAATCAGCCGATCATCGGCCAGCATCTTGCCGTCGGCGATCACCAAGCGCAACTTGCCGCGCATCACGCGGTGGATATCGATCTCGTAGCGAACCTGTTTGGCGCTCGGCAACACCTGGCCGGTGAATTTCACCTGCCCCACCCCGAGTGCGCGCCCCCGTCCGGGCTCGCCCAGCCAGGGCAGAAAGAAACCCGCCAGTTGCCACATGGCATCCAGGCCCAGACAACCCGGCATGACCGGATCACCCTCGAAATGACAAGCGAAAAACCAAAGTTCCGGATGGATATCCAGTTCGGCGTGGATCAGACCCTTGCCGTATGCGCCGCCCTCTTCGGCGATGCGCGTGATGCGGTCGAACATCAGCATCGGCGGTGCTGGCAGTCGCGCATTGCCGGCGCCAAACATTTCGCCACGGGCGCAGGCGAGAAGCTGCTCATGATTGAGCGAGGAAGGCCTTGTCATTGAGGATCATCGCCGGGAAGTCTGACAAGTATGCACTGCTCGCAGCAAGTTCGCGATGATTCGGGTCTATTCACTGAATTGCTCGTATTTCGCCAGCCGCAGGCACTGCGCGATGATCAGCGCATGCGCCGAGGGACGCGGCGGGTCATCCACGAGACCGGCTTCGGCAGTCAGGAAGGCGGGCGGTTCACTTCTTTAGCATTGTTCGACGCGAGCAACGCGAGCGCAGCACGGCCGGCAAAGCGCAGGCGCAGGTAATCGTAGAGGACTGCCGCGAAGCCTATCGATTCGTCAGCGCCTGCACGCAGGCCGCGACAATTTCCATATTCTCGCGTGACAGGTTGTGCGCGACCGCTTTCATCGCCGTACCCGCAGGCCTTTCGTTGGTGTGCTGAAAAACCGTCAGCTGCCTGATCAGATAACGAACGTGCTGCCCGGCAATCCGCGGGATGGTTGCATTGCCAAGGCCCTGCGGCCCATGGCAGGTGGCGCACGCCGGAACGCCCTTGTCGGGGATGCCACCGATGAAGATGGCTCGGCCCGCCTCAATCCGTTCCGGATTGCTTTCACGCGGCTCGCGCGCCAGTTTTTGCTCTGAAAAATATGTCGCCAGTTCGGTAATCTGCTTGTCGGTGAGATTGTGGCTCAACCCCCACATGTACTCTGGACCCGGCGGATCCTCACGACTGTGCGCCTTGAATCCCTGCAGTTGCGCGACGATATAATCCTGCTGTTGCGCCGCCAGATTCGGAAATTCGGGTGAGCGGGAATTTCCGGTAATTCCATGGCAATTCGAACACACCTGCTGAGCGAGCGTCTGACCGGATACATCGTGATTGGCAGTATCGCGTGAGCGCTCAAGGTTCGCGCAGCCTGACGCCAACCCAGCCACGGCTGCCACGAGTGCCACTTTGTATACGTTCATGTCGCCCTCCGAAAAGGCTGTCGGGTATGACAACCCGCATGCAACGATCAGTACGCGCCCCACAGATAGAAAAATATCGAGTTGTTGTCACTGGCATTGCGTCCGAATCCGTCGTAGTTGTGCGCAGCACCGTTGTACTTGTCGTAGGCGCTGTATTGCACACCCAGGCGCAGATACTGGACAGGCGTCCAGAACACTTCATAGGTCCAGCCGCGCACGGCAGGACTACCCGAAATGTTGCCCGAGACCGGCGTCGGATCGTACAACGCCGAGTCGGTCGTGCCGGTCTGGTTGAAGAACGCCAGGCTCGTGCCGTAGCGGGCTTCGTACACGTAGCTGGCCTTGGCGCGAAACACGTTGGCCGTGTCGTTGGAGTTCGTGTTGGGCAGCGGATTGCCGTTGACATCCTGCACTGGCTGGTTGGCGAGAAAGGCCGGCACGCGCTGGTGATCCTGCGTGAAGGCCAGCTGCACCGTCACCGTATGCGGATCGAGCAGGTACTGGTACTGCGCATCGACGCCGATATCACGGAAGTGGTGCAGCGTGCTTGGGTCGGACGTATCCAACGGATCGTCGTAGACGTCCGCAACCATGCCCGAGGTGCCGACCATGATGCTGTTCGGACCCCATTCGCGCGACAGCGCCGCGCGCCAGTACGGGTTGGTTCCTTGCAGCTTGGTCTTGTCGGCGTCGGCGACGCCGGCGCTCATGAACGAAGCGATGCCAGTGGCGCTGCGGTAGCCGCCGGCTTCCAGATACAACATCTGGTTCCAGAACGCGTACGCCGTGATGCCGGCGATGTTGCCGCCCGCAGCGAAGCCCGGGTATGGCGCGGTACCGTCGATGAAGCGGCTGCTGGTCGGGCTGGGCACCGGCACGTACTGCATCCACGCTGCGGCGGTGTTCCATACGTCGGATATAGAGGGATTGTTGTTCGCGCTGACACCCCAGATCCAGTCGTGCGTGGCGTCGATTGAGCGGTCGGCGTAACGAACGTCCATGTTGTCGGCATTGGTGTGGCCGTGAAACGTGCCGTCATCCGACTGGCTGGCATAGTTGTCGTAGGTAACCTGCAGGAAGGCACCAAGGTTGTCGGTGATCTTGCCGGCGGCGAACACGCTGCCTGTGGCGAAAATCGGCTGGTTGTTCTTCTGGAAATCCTGCTTCGGGTCGGGACTCTTGGTTGTGTTATTGACGCTCGATTCGCTGATAACGGCCATCGCCGCGAATGGCAGGGTGCGTGCACCGAGCGTGTAGCCGGTGAGCTTGAACAGGCGGCCATACGCCGTCAGCTCGGGAAATTGCCCGCCGGCGTGGCAGGCCTGGCAGTTCTGGCCAGTCTGCCGGGCAAAGGTTGGCAACGCGATTGCCTGCAGCGGCAACAGGACAGCAAATAGGATCAACGCGACGTTGCGTCCGGGCGCGTTGAGGAAATTGCCGGACGTGCGATCAGGAGTCAATTGCATGAGCGCGATCTCCGAAAGTGCTTCGTCAATCCGTAGTGTTCGGAAAATCCCCACCCTGTGTCATCCGCCGCGGACGGACGCTTCACGGAAGGCAGACACTCGCTGGGTAGAGCCTTTTCCGAATGGAATGCCTCTGATCCCTATACCAGTTTATCCCACTCGCAGGCTACGCCGGGTCAATACGCGCCATCCTGATCTGGATCAAAAAAAGTAACGCCCGCAGGTGTTTCGGGAAACGCTTCTTGCTTGGTTTGGTTGGCGCCGGCATGCGATACCCAATGAAAGTATCGTTATAACCATAACGCTGGAAATAAAAAAGGCCCTGCATTGCTGCAAGGCCTTGGTTTTATTGGCTCCCCGAGACGGGATCGAACCGCCGACCCAGTGATTAACAGTCACTTGCTCTACCGCTGAGCTATCGGGGAAATACTCGGAGCGAGCCGCCTATTTTCATGGACAGCGCGACTTGCGTCAAGGTGTTGCCAGCCCGGCGCAAGCGGCTTCGGCCTGGGATGGGGTGGCCTTGCCCGAGCGCACGCGACCGGTATTGCTGACCACGACGGTATTGGCTTGCTGCGCGCCGCGGCGATCGCAAATCGTGAAGGTCAGGTTGGTCCCGGCGGACGTGCCGTCGCCACGATAGGTGACGTGGCGGCGGCCGGCGGTGCTGGCAATGGCCACGCCGTCGCGCAGTTGTCCAACCTGGATCAACGTTTCGTCTTCGCTGCGCGCACCATCGCGGTTGCTGTCCGCGAACACGATCCAGCCGTGTTGCCACCAGATGGCGTTGTCGCAGGATTTGCCGTCGTGGCTTGGACAAATCGAGACGAAGTTTTGCCGCGCCGTGGCCGTGCTGCGGGCAAGATTCAATGTCGCGACGAGTGCGTTGTGCGCGCTGCGCGACTTTTCCCCTTGCATCAGGCCGCCCAGCGCAGGCAGGCTGATTGCACATAACGTGGCGACGATGGCGATGGTGAAGACCAGTTCAATCAGCGTGATTCCACGCATTCGCTTCGCTGGTATCTGGCACATGACGGCTCCTCCTCGACGATGCAGACCATGCTAGGCGGCAGTGCTTGCGTACGAAATCGGCAGTGCGCGCAGCGGCGTGTAGGAAAACGCCGACGCCCATGTCGCGGGTCGGGCTATAATCACCGGTTCGTTTTCGGAGCCGCCGATGTCCGACCGTTTCCAGCTTGTTGCGCCGTTCCAGCCCGCGGGCGATCAACCGCAGGCGATTCGGCGACTGGTGGACGGCGTCAATGCCGGACTCGCGCACCAGACCCTGCTCGGCGTCACCGGTTCGGGCAAGACGTTCACGATCGCGAACGTCGTCGAACAGATCCAGAAACCAACCCTGGTGATGGCGCCAAACAAGACGCTGGCCGCGCAACTGTATGGCGAGTTCAAGGAATTCTTTCCGCGCAATGCAGTGGAGTATTTCGTCAGCTATTACGATTACTACCAGCCCGAAGCATACGTGCCGTCGAGCGACACGTATATCGAAAAAGATTCGTCGATCAACGAACACATCGAGCAGATGCGGCTGTCTGCGACCAAGGCGCTGATCGAGCGCCCGGATGCGTTGATTGTGGCCACGGTGTCGGCGATTTACGGTCTTGGCGATCCGGGCGAGTATCACCGCATGGTCCTGCACCTGGTGCGCGGCGATCGTCTGGATCAGCGCGAATTGCTGCGTCGCCTGACCGAACTGCAATACGAGCGCGGCGATTACGAACTGCACCGCGCCAGTTATCGCGTGCGCGGCGAGATCGTCGATGTGTTTCCGGCGGAAAGCGAGATGGAAGCGATCCGCATCGAATTGTTCGAGGGCGAAATCGAGAATCTGTCGGTATTCGATCCGCTCACCGGCGCGGTCCTGCGGCGGATTCCGCGCTACACGATCTATCCCGGCTCGCATTACGTGACGACGCGGCGCACGGTGCTTGAAGCGGTGGAAACGATCAAGGTGGAATTGAAGGAGCGCCTGGAACAGTTGCATCAGGCGAACAAGCTGGTCGAAGCGCAGCGCCTGCAGCAGCGCACCCAATACGACATCGAGATGATGGCCGAAATCGGCTACTGCAACGGCATCGAAAATTACTCGCGGCATCTGACCGGACACGCGCCCGGCGAACCGCCGCCGTGCCTGTTCGACTATCTGCCCGCGGATGCATTGCTCATCGTCGACGAATCGCATGTGACGGTTCCGCAACTCGGCGCCATGTACAAGGGCGACCGTTCGCGCAAGGAGACGTTGGTCGAATTCGGCTTCCGCCTGCCGTCGGCGCTGGACAACCGGCCGTTGAAATTCGAGGAATGGGAACGTCGCGCGCCGCGCTGCATTTTCGTTTCCGCTACGCCCGGCAAATACGAAATGGCGCACACGCAAGGCAACGTGACCGAACTGGTGGTGCGACCGACCGGGCTGGTCGATCCGCAAGTCGAAGTGCGGCCGGTGCGCACCCAGGTCGACGATCTTCTTTCCGAATGTCACGCGCGCGTGGCCATGGGCGACCGCGTGCTGGTAACGACGCTGACCAAGCGCATGGCCGAGAACCTCACCGATTATCTGCAGGAACACGGCGTGCGTGTGCGTTACCTGCACTCGGACATCGAAACGGTGGAGCGCGTGGAAATCCTGCGCGATCTGCGTTTGGGCAAATTCGACGTACTCGTCGGCATCAACCTGCTGCGCGAGGGACTGGACATGCCCGAGGTGTCGCTGGTCGCGATCCTCGATGCCGACAAGGAAGGTTTCCTGCGTTCCACCGGTTCGCTGATCCAGACCATCGGCCGCGCCGCGCGCAACCTGCGCGGCAAGGCGATCCTGTACGCCGACCGCATTACCAATTCGATGCGCGCCGCGATCGACGAAACCGACCGGCGCCGGCAGAAACAGGTCGACTACAACGCCGCCCACGGGATTGTGCCGAAATCCATCGTCAAGAAGATCACCGACATCATGGAAGGCGCGCGCGCCGACGCCGAAACCGAACGCAGCGGACGCGGCAAATCACGGACTGCGCTCCGCATCGCCGAACCGGCGATGGACTACACCGCACTTTCGCCGGCGCGTCTCGCCGCCGAGCTCAAACGGCTCGAAGCGCAGATGTACCAGCATGCACAAAACCTCGAATTCGAGGATGCCGCGCGCGTGCGCGACGAGCTGCACCGCCTGCGCGAGGCGAGCCTGCGCAGCTGAAGCGTGTGGCGCTTGGCGCGCGACGACGCAGGCTGTATCATGCGCACCCCTTCGTGGGCAGTTAGCTCAGCGGTAGAGCACTACCTTGACATGGTAGGGGTCACAGGTTCGATCCCTGTACTGCCCACCACCCGATCGAATCACGCGACGACATGACTCCCGTGCAGACCGCGGCTGCGGTTGGGAT
>JBOHYL010000116.1:0-7410 GCA_050737915.1 Rudaea sp. | reverse complement strand
GTTTTCACCAGTTCGTCGAACAGGTGCACCATCTGCGCGCGATTTTCCTGCAACTGCTCGATGATCTGCTTGCGCGCCAGGAGCTGTGACTTGGTCTTCTGCAGATCCTTGATCTCGGCGATTTTCGCGTCGAGCTGCTTGATCTCTCCGCTGAGATAATCGTTGTCGCTGTTCTGTGACGCGATTCGCGCGTCCATGAACAGGACGACCAGGATCACCGCCAGCACCGCAACGGCCGCGGCGATGCCCAATTGCATGAAGAATTCGCGCTTGCGCAGTTCGCGCCGTTCCGCGCGCCACGGGAGGAGGTTGATTCTGGCCATCAGTCGAAGCTCCTCAGAGCCAGGCCGCAGGCGATCATCAGCGCCGGCGCGTCCTGCGCGAGGGTCTGCGCCTGCAACCGCGGCGACAGCGACATGCTTGCCAGCGGGTTGGCGACAACGCATGGAACTCCAAGCTGCTCCTCGACCATTTCGCTGACGCCCACGATCGAGGCACAACCGCCGGCAAGGACGATCTGGTCGACCTTCCCGTACTCGCTGCCGGCGAAGAAGAATTGCAGCAGGCGGCTGATCTGCTGGACCATCGCTTCCTTGAACGGCTCCAGCACCTCGATCTCGTAGGATTCCGGCAAGCCGCCCTGGCGCTTGGCCATGCCGGCCTCTTCGTAGGACAGACCGTAGCGGCGCATCACCTCGTCGGTGAGCTGCTTGCCGCCGAAGACCTGTTCGCGCGAATAAATCGTGCGTTGACCCTTGAGCACGATCAGCGTCGTCATCGTCGCGCCGACGTCCACGACCGCGACCACGGCATCTTTGGGCACCGCAAGCTGATCGGCGATCAGCTTGAACGCGTTTTCCATCGCGAAGACCTCGACATCGATCACCCTCGCGGTGAGCCCGCCCAGATCAAGCGCGGCCACCCGCATGTCCACGTTCTCGGTTCGCGAAGCGGCCAGCAGCACGTTGAGCATCTCGGGATTGTCCTTGACCGGCCCGAGCTTCTCGAAATCGAGACTGACTTCCTCGATCGGGTAGGGAATGTACTGATTGGCTTCGGATTGAATCTGCGCTTCCAGATCTTCTTCGGACAAGTCCGCCGGCATCGGAATGATCTTGGTGATTACGGCCGACCCGGCGACCGCGGCGCAGGCGAATTTGGTTTTCGCGCCGGAACGGTTGAGCGCACGCCGGATCGCCTCGCCGACGGATTCGACCTCGACGATGTTTTTCTCGACCACGGCATTAGGCGGCAACGGCTCGACCGCGTAATGCTCCACGCGATACTTGTTGCCTGACTGGCTCAACTGCAACAACTTCACAGCCGTCGAACTGATATCGACCCCGATCAGCGGCGGCGCTTTTACACTGAGTAGGCCCACACTTTTTCCCCTTGCCACGCGCCCTTACGAGCGATATATGCGCATCCACATTAAATACGAACTTTAACGGATTATCAACAGTGTCGTGAAAAATATCGCAAATTGTTGATTTTGCATGAGTAAGCCAGAATTTTGCCCGCTAGTTGCCGCAAATTCGCTATCGGCATCGCCGCGCTGCACCTATACTGACCAAGCGATCTTCTCCCGGAAGCCCGCCTTCTGACCTTGACAGCGATCACACTCCGCCACGCATGAGAATTTTTCGACGTTTGCTTCGTTGGTTCCTGATTTTGTGCGTGTCTGGCATCGTCCTGGGTGGCATCGGAATCGGCATCGCCTACTGGTTGATCGAGCCGCGCCTGCCCTCCGTGGACGTACTCAAGGATGTGCGCTTGCAGGTACCGCTGCGCGTGTACACGGCCGACGGCAAGCTCGTTGCCACGATCGGCGAAACGCGGCGCATCCCGGTAAAAATTGAAAACGTGCCGCAGCAGCTGAAGAACGCATTCCTCGCCGCAGAGGACGCGAATTTCTACAGCCACTCCGGTATCGATTTCACCGGAATCCTGCGCGCATTCGGCTACATGATCGTAAAGCGCAGCCTGCATGTGCCGGGCGGCAGCACGATTACTCAGCAAGTAGCGCGGGGGTTTTTCCTGAGCCCCGAAGTCAGCCTGACGCGCAAGGCCACGGAGATTTTCCTGTCGTTTCGCATCGAACACGAGCTGACCAAGGACGAGATTTTCGAGCTGTACCTCAACAAAATCTTCTTCGGCAACCGCGCTTACGGCGTCGCCGCCGCAGCCGAGTTCTATTACGGCAAGACCCTGGATCAACTGACCCTGGCCGAATGCGCCATGCTTGCGTCGCTGCCAAAGTTTCCCTCCAGCAGCAATCCCCTGAGCAATCGCGCGCGCGCCACGGAACGCCGCAATTACGTGCTGCAGCGCATGCTCGACAATGGTTTCATCATCGCTGCGCAGTTCAAGCAGGCCAGCACGGAACCTGACCAGTCCTTCGCCCACGAGCCGCCGATCGAGGTGGACGCGCCCTATGTCGCCGAACAGGTGCGTCTGGATGCGCTCGACCGGCTCGGCAATGATGCGCTGACCGACGGCTACAAAATCTATACGACCCTGGATTCACGCGACCAAGCTGCAGCCAATCAGGCCATGCGCGACGACTTGATTGCGTATGACGAACGCCACGGTTACCACGGACCGGAATTCCATTGCGTGTTGGCGGCGCATCCGTTGCCGCCGGACTTGGACAAATGTCTGGACCCTTTTCATCCGCTCCTCGGCCTGATTCCGGGCGTTGTCGTGGACAGCAACGACAAATCCGCCGACGTGTACCTGCAGGACGGGCAAAGCGTACCGCTGAATCTTGCAGCGGTGCGCTGGGCGCAGCGCTACAAGGACGAAAACCATCGCGGCGCGCCACCCAAGAACGTAGATGACGTACTCAAGGCCGGCGATGTGGTGCGCCTTGCGCGTACCGCCGACGGCAAGTGGAAGCTGTCACAGATCCCCAAGGTGCAAGGCGCCCTGATCGCTCTGGATCCCAACGATGGCGCGATCAAGGCCGAAGTCGGCGGCTTCAGCTACACACGCAGCAAGTTCAACCGCGCGATCCAGGCCAGCCGGCAGCCAGGCTCCGGATTCAAGCCGTTCTTCTATTCAGCCGCGTTCGAGCATGGTTTCACGCCGGCCTCGATCATCAACGATGCACCGATCGTGTTCGCGGATCCGTCCAAGCCGAATGGCTTGTGGGAACCGAAGAACGACGACGACAAATTCGAGGGCCCGATGCGCCTGCGCGAAGCGCTGGTGGAATCCAAGAATCTGGTTTCGGTGCGCCTGCTCGATGCGATCGGCGTGCGCTACGCACGCGAATACGCCACGCGCTTCGGCTTCACCCTCGAGCAGCTTCCCGAAAACCTGTCGCTGGCGCTCGGCACCGCATCGGTATCGCCGCTGGCGATGGCGCGCGGCTACGCGGTGTTCGCAAACGGCGGGTTTCTCGTCGATCCGTATTTCGTCGCGCGCATCCTCGATCGCGACGGCAAGCAGATCTATCAGGCGCAACCGGCGCTGGCCTGCCGGCAATGTCCGCAGCGCCTCGCCGAAGACGCACGTCTGCAAGCCTCTGCCAAAGCAGCCGACGGCGCGGAACCGGTCAAGGCAGCACTGGTCCAACCGGTGCAGCTTGCCACGACCGCACCAGCCGCCTCCGCGGACGCGCCCAAACTCGCGCCGCGCGTGCTCGATGCCCGCATCGCTTACCTGATCGGATCGATCCTGCACGACGTCGTGCGCCGTGGCACCGGTCACGATGCGATGGTGCTCAAGCGCAACGATCTGGCTGGCAAGACCGGTTCGACCAACGATCACCGCGACGCCTGGTTCAATGGCTACAACGACGATCTCGCGGCCAGCGCATGGGTTGGCTTCGACGATTTCTCCTCGCTCGGGCGCAGCAATGGCGTCGGCGAATTCGGTGCGCAGGCCGCACTGCCGATGTGGATCCAGTTTATGCGCACCGCACTCAAGGGCGTACCCGAAAAGCCCTTCACGATGCCACCGGGCATTGCCACGGCGCGCATCGACAAGGCGACCGGTCAGCTCGCACCGGCGAGCGATCCCAACAGCATGCTCGAGGTGTTCAAGGCCGAGGATGTTGCACGCCTGGCATCCGGCCCGAACAACGCCACGGAAGAGGAAAAGAAAGTACAACAGGACGCCTACGGCATCTTCTGATGGCCATGCGCAATCCCGAATTGCGCCGCCGCATAGCGCTGGAAGCGGCGCGCTTGATGAGCGAACACGGCCTGCGCGACGCGTATGCGGCGCGGCGCAAGGCCGCCGCTCGGCTGGGTGGATATCCCGAATCCGCCCTGCCAGAACTGCGCGACATCGAGGAAACCCTGCGCGAACATCAGCGCCTGTTCCAGGCCGATGACCAGCCACGCTACCTCGACGAACTGCGGCGGGCGGCCTGCGGGGCGATGCGTTATTTTGCGCGCTTCCATCCGCGCTTGGTCGGCGCAGTACTCGACGGCACAGCCGATGCGCATTCATCGGTTTGCCTGCATGTGTTCAGTGAGTCTCCGGAATCAGTACTAACGCTACTCGCTGAAGATGGCATCAGTTTTGCCGAAGATAGCCGACGTTTATGGAATAATGTCGACGACGTCGACGACTACCCTGTCGTTCGGATTACGCGCGACGGCATCGTCTTCGATCTGACCGTGTTGCCTGAAGATGCGATCCGGCAAGCCCCACTCGTACGCGGCAGCCAGCGGCGACTGCGACGCGCGACATTGGCGGAAGTCGAGCGCTTGCTCGCGTCCGCAGCCTGAATCAGCGCTTGGCGATCGGCGAGTAGTCGCGGGTCACGGCACCAGTATAGATCTGGCGTGGACGACCGATCTTGGTTTCCTTGTCCTGGTGCTGCTCCAGCCAGTGCGCGACCCAGCCCGCAGTGCGCGCGATCGCGAACATCACGGTAAACATTTCGGTTGGAATCTTCAGCGCCTTGTAGATGATGCCCGAATAAAAATCCACATTCGGATACAACTTGCGCTCGACGAAATACGCATCCTTGAGCGCCGCTTGTTCCAGCTCCACAGCCACATCAAGCAGCGGATCGTTGACACCGAGTTCGGCCAGCACCTTGTGGGTCATGTCGCGGATGATGGTCGCGCGTGGATCGAAATTTTTGTACACGCGGTGACCGAAACCCATTAAACGGAAACCGGAATTCTTATCCTTGGCTTTCTCGACCGCTTTACCAACGTTCTTCGCGTCGCCGATCTCGGCAAGCATTTTCAGCACCGCCTCGTTGGCGCCGCCATGCGCCGGGCCCCACAGCGCGGCGATGCCGGCAGCGACACAGGCGTAGGGATTGGCGCCGGTGGAACCGACCAGACGCACGGTCGAAGTACTCGCATTCTGTTCGTGGTCGGCATGCATGATGAACAGCAGATCCAAAGCCTTGGCCACCACGGGATTCAACGCCAGCGGCTCGCTCGGCACCTCGAACATCATGTGCAGGAATCGGGTGCAAAATTCGAGGTTGTTGCGCGGGTAACGCACCGGCCAGCCGATCGAATAGCGGTACGCCGCGGCGGCGATCGTCGGCATTTTGGCGATCAGGCGGATCGCGGCCAGCCGACGCTGCTCCGGATCGCCTATGTCGAGCGTGTCGTGATAAAACGCCGACAGCGAGGCGATCGAACCGCACAGCATCGCCATCGGATGCGCGTCGTAGTGGAATCCGTGCAGAAAGTTCTTGAGCGACTCGTGCATCATGGTGTGATGCGTGACTTCGTCCTCGAACGCGCCGAATTGGCTGGCGCTGGGCAGCTCGCCGTTGATCAACAGGTAGGCGACTTCGAGAAAACTCGATTGCTTGGCGAGTTGTTCGATCGGATATCCGCGGTAGAGCAGGATGCCCTTGTCGCCGTCGATGAACGTGATCGCGCTGCGCGTACTCGCGGTCGAGACGAATCCGGGGTCAAAGGTGAAATAGCCCAGATCCTTGTGCAATTTGCCGATGTCTACGGCCCGCTCGCCCAAACTGCCGCTCACCAGCGGCAACGTGCTGGACTTGTTCGTCGAGCTATCGGTCAGCAATATGGACTTGTCGGACACGGCGGGCTCCTGGTCGGATTCTCGGAAATGCGGCCGCAGGGACGCACGGCCCGATCCCGTACGACGACGACCGACCGACAGACGCGACCGGAACGTCGCGAGACGGCCTTACTTGGTGCCGTAGCGCTTGCGGAACTTGTCCACGCGGCCGCCGGCATCGATGATCTTGTGCTTGCCGGTGTAGAACGGGTGCGACTTGCTGGAAATTTCCACCTTGATGACTGGGTATTCCTTGCCGTCTTCCCATTTCATCTTGTCCTTGGCGGTCATCGTCGACCGCGTCAGGAACGCAAAATCGGTCGAGACATCCTGGAAGATCACGGGCTCGTATTTCGGATGGATGTCGGCTTTCATGTTGGGCTCCACGAAACGTGCGGAAAAGACGATCATTTTATCGTCCCTGCCGTTGTCAGCGCAAGTCCATGCAGCGAATCGGCTTTGCGAATCGGCGTTCCGGAGCGATTTTCTGACTCGCCCCACGGCGCGTGGTACTTAGCCGGCCCCAAGCGCGGACGCAGCCAGGGCCTCGAAGCGCACCTGATCCACCTCCAGCGCGATATGTGCATTCGGCGCGTGGCCGTGCCTGTTTTCCCAGTCGACCACGGTCGTGCCGCGTGTGTGTGCGCCATCGAGTTCGATGGCGACATGGCGATCCTCGGCGCGCACCACAAGCGCCGGCTGCAGGGCCACCGCCATCGCCAGCGGGTCGGCCAGCAGCATGCGCGTACGGCCGCGCGCCTGCGACCAGGCCTTCGTCTTGCGCGAGATCGCATCAAAGAAACGCGCTTGTACAAAGTCCGCGGCGAGCCAGCGCTCGATCGTGTCGAAGGCGATGCCGTGGCGCGTGGTCAATTCCCAGTCGACCAGTTCGATGCGTGGCCAAGCCGAAAATACGATGTGCGCGGCTTCCGGATCGAAGCCGATGTTGAATTCCACCGTTGCAGTCGTGTTGCCGCGTCCGGTCACTGCGCCACCCATGACAACGAGGCGCGCCACCCGCGCGGGCAAATGCGGGTCGAGCCGCAGCGCGAGCGCGAGATTGGTCAGTGGCGCCATCGCCACAATCACCAGCTGGCCGGCGTGTTCGTGCGACATCCGCAAGATCGCCTGTGCAGCTGGCTCGCGTTCGGCCCGGCGCGCGGCGGGCGCATAGCCGATATCGCCAAAGCCATCCGCGCCGTGGACAAACGCCGCGTCGGCGGCCATCCGCACCAGCGGTGTCGGACAACCGGCGAATACCGGCGTCTGCGCGCCAATCACCTCCAGCAGCTTGAGCGCATTGGCCGTAGTATTGGCGAGGCCGACATTGCCGGCGGCGATGCTCAAGCCGACCACGTTCGCGTGGCGATGCGCCATCAGGATCGCAAGCGCATC
>JBOHYL010000115.1:0-8413 GCA_050737915.1 Rudaea sp. | reverse complement strand
GCGCAATGCGTTACTTCGCATTGCGCAAGCGCGACGTTTTCTACCAATGAACTCCCCGCATCAGGGAAGCGAACGCGACCTGTTCGCTGGTAGGTTGTTGCTGGATTTCGCCGCGCCCCTTCATTCCCTTTGCTGCCGTCGAATCCGGAAACAGGCGGAATGCGGTGTTCATCAGAATCTCGTAGGCGCGCGGCGCGAGCGCGTAGAAGATTTGCGCGAACGTACCCAGACGTGTGGCCATACGCACCGGCCGCTCGATGATCGCTTCCACGATCATGTCGGCGGCTTCGTCGGGCGTGAGCGTGGGCACCGATTCGTACATCTTGGTCGGTGCGATCATCGGTGTCTTCACCAGCGGCATGTTGATCGTGGTGAAATGGATGCCGTTGTCGGAATACTCGGCCTGCGCGCAGCGTGAAAACGCATCCAGCGCAGCCTTCGACGAGACATACGCCGAAAACCGCGGTGCATTGGTCAGCACGCCGATCGAGGAAATGTTGATGATATGCCCGCGATGGCGCGCAGCCATGCCGGGCAAAAATCCCATGATCAAGCGCAGCGAACCGAAATAATTGAGTTGCATGGTGCGCTCGAAATCGTGGAAGCGGTCGTAGCTGGCTGCGATTGCGCGGCGGATCGAACGCCCGGCATTGTTGATCAGGATATCCACGCCCTTGTGTTCGGCAAGCACCTTGCGGACCAGTTCATCGCAGGACGCCGTTTCGGCCAGATCGGCCACATAGGCGTGGCATACACCGCCAGCATCGGTGATTTCCTTGCACGTGGCTGCCAGCTCGGTTTCGCCGCGCGCGCAAATCAGCACGCGCGCGCCGGCGGCCGCGATCGCCAGCGCAGCAGCCTTGCCGATGCCGGACGAGCCGCCGGTAATCAGTACCGTGCGGCCACGCACCTTGCCGCTAAGCGAATGATCGACGAACAGATCCGGGTCGAGGTGGCGCTCCCAGTAGTCCCACAGCCGCCAGGCATAGTTGGCTAGATCCGGTACGCGGATTTTCGTACCCTTGAGCGCGCGTTCGGTTTCGCGGCAATCGAACCGCGTGGGATAGTTGATCATCCTGATCGCGTCGGCAGGGATACCCAGATCGCGCAGCAGTCCGCCGGTAAACCGCTTCACCGGCGGCAAGCCGGCCAATGCCTGCTTCACCACCGCCGGCACGAAGGCGAACATGCGCGCATCCAGGCGCATGGTCATCTGGGGTGCGTGTCCGGCGCGGGCGAACAGGTTCAGTACCTCGCCGATGCGCCGCGGCGCCGGATCGGTGAGATGAAAACAGCCGCCATCCAACCCTGGCTTGTGCGCGATGTGATCGAGTGCTGCCGCGACGAAATCCACCGGCACCATATTCACCCGCCCACCTTCCAGGCCGATCGTCGGCATCCACGGCGGCAGCGTCTCGCGCAGCTTCTTCAATGTGCGGAAGAAATAATACGGTCCATCGATTTTGTCGATCTCACCCGTTTGCGAATGGCCGATGACCACGCCGGGTCGATAGATGCGATACGGCAGGCGCGATTCGCGCACCAGCGCCTCGGCATCGTGCTTGGTGCGAAAATACGGATGACCCAGTTTCTCCGCCTCGGCGAACATGTCCTCGCGGAACACGCCCGCATACAACCCTGCCACAGCGATCGAACTGGCGTGATGGAAACATCCGGCCCGCAAGGCGGCAGCCAGCGCCAGTGCGTGGCGGGTGCCGTCGACATTGGCTGCGATCTGGCTGTCGGCGTCGGCAGCCAGATCGTAGATCGCAGCGAGATGGAAAAAATGCCGGACTTTGCCCGACAGCGCCTTGCGCTGCGCCGGGGTCAGTCCGAGCAGGGGTTTGGTCAGGTCGCCGTACACCGCAATCAAACGTTTGCCGTCGGCGCCGAAACTCTCGCGCAGCGCATCGAATTTTTTTTGCGAACCCTTGCGCAACAGACAACGCACGTCGCCCTTCCGGGCAAGCAGATGCGCCAGCAGATGGCGGCCGATGAATCCGGTCGCGCCGGTCACGAAATAGGTCATGGCAATTCCCCGCTTGTCACTTCGCGTCGGCGACTACGATAGCAAAGCCTGCGCGCGTTGACACGGCAAACGGCCATCGTCCATGATGCGCCGCCAAGCCAAGCGTTTCCGGGGGAGGTCATGGCCGATCTGAAAGCCAAATTCGCGCAAGCCGCCGAGGATGTGAAGAAACTCAGCGAGCGTCCCGACAACGACACCCTGCTCAAGCTCTACGCACTCTTCAAGCAGGGCTCGGACGGCGATGTTTCCGGTGCGAAACCGGGGTTCTTCGATTTCGTCGGTACCGCAAAATATGAAGCCTGGGCCAAACTCAAGGGCATGAAAGCCGACGAGGCGATGCGCAAATACATCGATCTGGTCAAGAAACTCTCCGGCTGAGCACGGTTTGCACGGCGATGGCCTCGACCCAGACCAGGCAGCGGATTCTCGACACCAGCCTCGCCATGTTCAATGCCCAGGGCGAGCCAAACGTCACTACCAACCACATTGCCGACGAGCTCGGCATCAGCCCCGGCAACCTGTACTACCACTATCGCAACAAGGACGATATCGTCGAGCGCCTGTTCGCACGCTATGAAGAGCTGATGGATCAGGCACTGATCGCCCCGGAGGGCCGTCTTCCGGATCTGGAAGACGTTTGGTTGCAATTGCATCTGGTGTTCGAGTGCATGTGGACGTACCGTTTTCTGTACCGAGATTTGGTCGATATCCTGGCGCGCAATCGCAAGCTCAAACAGCGTTTTTCGCGGATTCTCGACCGCGCCGCGCGCAGTGCCCGTTCCGTACTCGGGGGCTTGACCGCAGCCGGTATCCTGCGCGCTACCGCTGATGAGGTAGACGCCACAGCGGAAAACGTCTTGTTGGTGGCCACGTTCTGGCTCAACTACCACTCTGTGCGCGGCACGAATCTGCAGCCGGCGCAGGATGACTTGAGCCAGGGCATCTATCAGGTGATGCTGCTGATCGCGCCATTCCTGCGCGACGCCGAGCGCGCCCATCTGAACACGCTCGCGCAGGCGTACCGGCGATAAAAAAGCGGCCACGTGAAGTGGCCGCTGATTCGACGCAGGAGTGTGGTGATTATTTCGCTGTCTTGAGTTGCCGGCTCAGCGCGCTCATGCGCTGACCAAGGGCTTCGATATCGGCCTTGGACGGAATACCCAGCCGCGCGAGTGAGACGGCGACGCCGGCCTGCATGGCCGCACCGATTTTTTCGACATTGCGTGCAACGTCGGCATTGAGCGGTGCAATCACGCCCTTCACGTGCACACGAGCGTCAGTGCCGGCTTCACGCGCGAACTGGCGTGCGCGCATCTGGAAATCGCGACCCTCGACGATGAGTCCGCCGAGCAGCTCGCCAGCGCGCTTTTGCGCAATGGAAACCGCGCCCAGACCCGCCAGCCACAACGCGTGCGCCTTGCCCGCCGGATTCGATTGCTTCTGCTTGATCCGCTTGTTTGCCATGTCGTTGCCTCTGCTGTCTGAAAGGATGCCGTATCACGGCGATGCAGCAAACATAACTGGCGCGGCTAGAACATTCACACTAGTCCATATCGAAAAAATCGACCACGCCGGTATCCAGACAATACTCCGCGCCGACCACACGAAAGCCCTTTTGCTCGATCAGGTTTTCCATCAGTTCCGAGCCGTGACGAAGGTGATTGGCGGACATGCGGATGTTGGCGCGCACAGCCTCCCGCATCAGCGACGGCAGATCGTGACGCAACTCGGTGTTCATGAGCGGCAAAACGCTCGGCCGCACGCGATTGACGATCGACAGCAGGTTCGGCGAGGGCGACTCACCCTTGTGGGTCAGTTCCTCCACGGTCGCGGCGATGGCGCCGCACTGGGTATGGCCAAGCACCACGACCAGCGGGGTACCGAATCGTGCCGCGGCAAATTCGACGCTGCCGACCAGGGACGGGGCGATGATGTTGCCGGCTACGCGGATGACGAACAGATCACCCAGACCTTGATCGAAAATGATTTCCGCCGGCACCCGCGAATCCGAGCAGCCGAGGATCGTGGCGAAGGGTTCCTGCCCGGATGCCAATTCGCGGCGCCGGCGTTGATCGGCATGTTGGCTGCCGCTGCATTGGTCGGACACGAATCGATGGTTGCCTTCGCGCAGGCGTTCGAGTGCTTCTGATGCGGAAATCATCGCTCTGGGTCGCCTTTATCTTGGACGAATCTGGTTGCGTTCCTGCTTGCGATCCCAGGCGCGCAATTCGTCGCGCAGGTGGGCAATACGCTGGCGGCCAAGTGCGTTGCGTTCCTCGTCGAGCACACGCCCGTCGAGCAGTTCGGCCAGCCGTTGCGCGGTGGGCAGCATCGCTTCCCATGCATCCAGCGCCGACAGCGGACCGGGCAAGGTCATGAAAAAACTCACCCCAGGTGTGCGCAGTTGTTCGATTTCGCGCATGTCGAAACTTCCCGGTTTGACCATGTTTGCCATGCTGAATACCGGGCCAGCTTCGTGTTTTCCCGACAGCAGACGGTGAAAGATGCCGAGGTCGCCAAAATCCAGCCCGGCCTTCTCCGCTGCCACGACCAGATCCGGGCCGTGAAACGCTTCCCCCGCGCGCGCGGCAACAAACAAGGTAACGATACGTTCGATCGGCTGATCCGGGCGGATGCCGGCGCGCGTTCGCGCCGGAACCGCAGTCTGCGCATCGCTGCGCTTGGCGGCGATGGCCGAACCCAGACGCTGTACTTGCTCGCTGTGTCCCGCATCGAACCCGGTCGCGCCGGATTCCCCGTCGTCCGCGGCCGCACCGAACGTCGGTTCGATGCGCTCGCCCAATTCGCGCGCCGACGGCATGCGCGTTCCCTGCCCCGGTTTCTTCGGCCGACCAAACCAGTAGATCAGCACAAACACGAGGACGCCGAAGATGGCGAGCGGAATACCTACCGATTCGTTCCAGCCCATGCGTGTGCTCCCGTTGTCAGGCCGCACCTGCCAGTTTAGCGGCTTCGGCGAGATCCACCTGCACCAGCCGCGATACGCCCGGCTCGCGCATGGTCACGCCGCACAGCTGATGCGCGGCTTCCATCGTCGCCTTGTTATGGGTAACGAACAGAAACTGCACGCGTTCGCTCATCTCGGTGACGAGCTGCGAAAAGCGGCCGATGTTGGCCTCGTCCAGCGGCGCATCGACCTCGTCGAGCAGGCAGAACGGGGCCGGATTCAGACGAAAAATGGCGAACACCAGCGCAACCGCCGCCAACGCCTTTTCGCCGCCGGACAACAAGGTGATATTGGTCACGCGCTTGCCGGGCGGACGTGCCATGATCGAAATGCCGGCATCGAGCAAATCCTCGCCTGTGAGCTCCAGATACGCGTGGCCACCGCCGAACAGGCGCGGAAACAATTCCTGCAATCCGGTATTGACGCGGTCGAACGTATCCTTGAATCGCAGGCGCGTTTCGCGGTCGATTTTCTTGATCGCGCCTTCCAGCGTCTCCAGCGCGGTGTTCAGGTCGGTTAATTGTGCATCGAGATACGTCTTGCGCTGCGATTGTTCCTCAAACTCGGAAATCGCGGCGAGATTCACCGGCTCCAGGCGCTTGATCTTCGCCTCGATCGTCTCGAGCTGCTGCTGCCATTGCCCCGGATCGGCGTCCGCAGGCAACGCCTCCAGTACCGACTGCAATTCGTGGCCGGCTGCGGCGATCGCCTCGTGCAATTGCTGCGCACGCATCTGCAAACCTTGATGTGCCAGACGCCGTTCGGCATGCGCTTCGCGGTGCTGCCCCAGCACATGCTCGATGCGATGACGTTCTTGTTCATGGCCGCGGAATTCGTTGTCGCGGTCTTCCAGCGCACGCCGCGCCTCGACCAGTTGCTTGTCGACGAGCAGGCGCTGGTTCAGATACGTCTGCCGCTCGGCTTCCAGATCCGTCATCGGATGCTGGCCCGAATCGAGCTGCTGCGCGATCTCGGCCTTGCGCGCTTGCAGTTGCGCGAGCTGGCCCTGCATGCGCGCAAGCGCCTGTTCCAGCGAAGACACAGCCGCGCGTTTGGATTCCATGCCGAGCGCAAGGTGATGCGCGTGTTCGCCGGCTTCGCGTGCGTTCATGCGCGCTTCCTCACGCGCTTCGAGCAAATGCCGGCGCTCGCCGTCCAGCTGCTGGCGGCGCTGCTCCTGCACGCCCATCGCGGCGACTGCTTGCTCCAGTCGTGCGCGCGCCTCGCGTGTCGCAGCGTCGTCAGTTTGCGTGCGCGCCCGCAGACCAGCGATTTCAGTCTCAATCTGCGCCATCCGGGTGCGGGCGGTTTCGATGCGACCACCGTGGCTTTGCATCTGCCCGGCCAGTTCCGCCACGCGGCGATGTGCCGTGTAAAGGTCGTGCTGGGCATCGTCGCGTGCGCTTTCCGCCTCAGCCTTGTGCGACTTGATCGCATCGATCTCGGCAGCGAGGGATTCCACACGCGCTTGCAATGATGCGATTTCCTCGCGTAGCGCCTGGATTTCGCGTCCGCGCGCGAGCAGACCGGCTTGTGCTCCAGCACGGCGCAACACGCGCGCGAACCCCGCGCCTAGCCATTCGCCTGAGCGTGTGATCACCGATTCGTGTGCGGACAAACCCGCGGCAATGCGCCGCGCTTCGTCGAGCGATTCGGCGGTACGTACCTGCGCCAGTATGCCGAGCGCCGTTTGCGGACCCCGCACCTGCGCGGCCAGCGTGCCGCCCGGTGCGTCGGTGCCGGCGTGCGCGGCAATCAGCGCCAGATCGGCATCGCGCAGACCAGCCAAATCGCCAGCGTGAGTGTGCGGGGAATCGGTGAGCACGCCTTCCAGCAAACCGCCGAGTACGGTTTCGACCGCGGTTTCCCAACCTGCCTCGACCTTCAGCACCTCGCCGAGACGTCGCGATTTGTCCAATCCCAGCCGCGCCAGCCATTCGCCGGCTGCGGATTTTTCCTGCCCCAGCGCCGCGTGCTGCAAGGCTTCCAGCGAGGCCAGACGTCCGCGCAGGCGCTGCAATTGCGTGCGTGCCTCGTTCAACGCGGTGGCGTTGGCGCGTTCGGTTTCCAACACCTGCTCGTGCGCCGTACGACGTTCGTCGAGCAGGCGCGTGTGCGCTTCGACCGTTTGCTTGTGCGTGTCGTGCTCGGCAGTGAGCACGCGCAACTGTGCGCTCAACGCGTCGAAATCGGCAGTGCGCTGTTCCGCACGCAGCGTCTCCAAACGGCGCGCGGTTTCCAGTGCCTGCTGATCCAGATAATCCAGGCGTGTGCGCTCGACCTCGGCCTGTTTCGACGCGTCGCTGGACGATCGCGCGTACGCATCCCATTGCAGCTGCCATTCGGCGAGTTTGGCTTCGGCATCGCGCTGCGCCTGCGCGGTAGTCGCCGCGGCCTCGTTGAGCGCCGTCAATTGCGGCTCGCCTTCAGCCAATGCGGCGCGCAGCAGCTCGATCTGGCCGTGGTCGCCACCGATGTGCTCGCCCAGCTCCGACAATGTTTTTTCGGTTTCCCCGCGCGTACGCTCAAGGCGTTCACGCAGTTCCTTGTTGTGCTGAATCTGCTGTTCGACGCGGGCGATTTCACCGCCGATGCGGTAGCCTTCCGCCTGCACGGCGTTCAGATGATCCGCTGCAATCTGATGCTTTTCGCGATGGCCCTCGATCTGCGCCTCTACCTGGCGCTGCTCGGCAACGAAGCCCTCGATGGCGACATCGGCCTGCGCCAGCGCCGCGTGATGCGCGTCAATCTCGCCTGCGATGGCGCGGTAATGCAGGCCGCGCATTTCCGCTTCGTGTCGTGTCTGCTCGGCTTTCAATTGCTGCCAGCGTGCCGCCGCCCTGGCTTGCCGGTTCAGATGATCCAGCTGCTTGTCGACTTCCTCGCGCACATCGTTGAGGCGTTCGAGATTCTCGCGCGTGGCCTTGATGCGGCTTTCGGTTTCCTTTCTGCGTTCCTTGTACTTGGAGATGCCTGCGGCTTCTTCCAGGTGCCCGCGCAATTCGTCCGGGTGTGCCGAGATGATCTCCGAGATCATGCCCTGCTCGATAATCGAATAGCTGCGCGCGCCCAAGCCGGTACCGAGGAACAGATCGGTGATGTCGCGCCGACGGCAGCGCGCGCCATTGAGAAAATATTGTGACTGGCCGTCACGGCTGGCCTGGCGCTTGACCGAGATTTCGTTGTACGTGGCGTATTCGCCGACGATGGTGGCGTCGGCATTGTCGAACACCAGTTCCACCGCCGCCGCGCCGACCGGCTTGCGTCCGGTCGAACCGGAAAAAATGACGTCGGTCAGCGAATCGCCGCGCAAGCGCGTAGGCGCACTCTCGCCCATCACCCAGCGGATCGCGTCGATGATGTTGGACTTGCCGCAACCGTTGGGGCCGCAGACGCCAGTGAGGTTGGTCGGAAGG
>JBOHYL010000114.1:0-13665 GCA_050737915.1 Rudaea sp. | reverse complement strand
ACCACTGATCGGTCAGCATCGGCTCGATCACTGCATCGCTGCGTTGGCTGATCGGCACCTGCAGCTTGTGTTTTTTGGTCTCAACCAGCAGACCGGCAACTTCCAGATCGGCGAGCACGGCCTTGCGCGCGGCGTAGCGATCCAGGCCGCGATATTTCTGCGGTGCGTTGTCGTTGATCTTCGCATCCAGCGTGAGGATCACACGCGGCGCAAGCTTGTGGCGTGCGCCGATCTGCCAGTCGTTGAAATCGTGTGCCGGCGTGATCTTCACTGCACCGGTGCCGAATTCGCGATCGACATAATCGTCAGCGATCACCGGAATTTCGCGATCGCTCAGTGGCAGCCTGAGGGTTTTGCCGATCAGCCCGGCATAGCGTTCGTCTTCCGGATGCACGGCTACGGCGACATCGCCGAGCATCGTTTCCGGGCGCGTCGTCGCAACCACCAGGCCTTCACCGCCATCGGCAGCGGGATAACGGATCGACCACAGCGAGCCGTCTTTTTCTTCGTTGTTCACTTCCAGGTCCGACACCGCCGTCATCAGCACCGGATCCCAGTGCACCAGACGCTTGCCGCGATACAGCAAGCCGGCGCGATACCATTCCACGAATACCTTTTTGACCGCGGCCGACAAACCCGAATCCATGGTGAAGCGCTCGCGCGACCAGTCGATCGACGCGCCAATCCGGCGCATCTGGTTGCCGATGCTTGATCCGGATTCGGCCTTCCATTCCCATACGCGTTCGATGAATTTCTCGCGGCCGAGATCGTGGCGCGTCTTGCCTTCGGCGGCCAACTGGTTCTCGACGATTTTCTGCGTGGCGATGCCGGCGTGATCGGTGCCGCCTTGCCACAATGTGCGCTGGCCGCGCATGCGGTTATAGCGGATCAGCGTATCCATGATTGTCTGCTGGAACGCATGGCCCATGTGCAGCGTGCCGGTCACGTTCGGCGGCGGCAGCAGGATGCAATACGACGCGCCATCGCCTTGCGGCGCGAACGCACCGGCGGCTTCCCAGCGCGCGTACCAGCGCGATTCGATGGCCTTGGGGTCGAAACTTTTTTCCATGACGGGACTGCCTCGCGCCCGCGCGGGGCAGGGCTGGTTCGACAACGGGATGGCCGATTGTAGCGGCGAAGCGCGGGCGACCCAAGCTCAACTGAGTACGCGCGCCCCCGATTGGGTTACCATCAAGCGTGCGACCGAGCGTAGCCGGGTCGGGACGACGCCATGAAAACCGCATTTGGCCAATACCAGCTGGTTTCGGAACTCGGTCGCGGCGGCATGGGTGTGGTGTACAAGGCGCGGGATGAGGCGCTGGATCGTTTCGTCGCGATCAAGGTGCTGGCCGGCACGCTCGCTCACGATGAGTCCATCGTCGAACGCTTTCAACGCGAAGCGCGCGCGATCGCGGCAGTGGACGACGCGCATATCGTGCATGTGTATGCGATCGGCAGCGAAGACGGTTTGCCCTATTTCGCCATGGAGGTCGTCGATGGCGCCTCGTTGGATTCCTTGCTCAAGCGCGAATCGCGGCTGGCGCCGATACAGGCGATGCGACTGGTTTTGCAGGCCGCGCGTGGGCTGGCGTGCGCGCACGCCCAAGGGTTGATCCATCGCGACATCAAGCCGGGGAATATCCTGATCTCCACCGCCGGCGCGGTGAAGGTGTCGGATTTCGGTATTGCCCTGTCCACGCAGGAACGCGCGAAACTTACTACCACCGGTGCATATCTCGGTACGCCGGGTTATATCGCGCCTGAATGCTACGACGGCGCAGTGGCGGATGCGAGCGGCGACATCTTCTCGCTCGGCATCGTCTTGTTCGAATGCCTGAGTGGACGCCTGCCGTACAAAAGTACCTCGCCGCTTGCCTTGATGCGCGAGGTGGTCGAGGTGCCGTTGCCGGATATCCGAGCGATCAATCCGCACGTGGACGCGGAACTGACGCGGATTCTCGGCCGCATGACGGCCAAGGACCCGATACACCGCTATGCCGATTGCCGCGAACTGGTCGCCGATCTTTCCCGTCACCCTGCGATCGGCGCGGATGAGGCGCTGACGGTGCACGTGCGCGCCATGCCCGAGCGGCCGTTGCACGCAAATCGTGCCGGCGACGCCATCACGGCGAAACTGCCGCAGCCGCTGTGGCAACGCATGCGGGAAAGAAAACTCGTGCAATGGTCGCTGGCGTATCTGGCCGGTGCGTTCGCGCTACTGCAGGGGCTGGACATCGTTGCCCAGCAATTCGGCTGGGCCGAAAGCGTGCGTCGCGGCATCACCTTGGCGCTGGCAATCGGATTCTTCGTCGCCCTGATCGTAGCCTGGTACCACGGCGAACGTGGTGCGCAGCGTGTCACCGGTACGGAACTGACCATCCTCGCCTTGCTGCTCGCCCTCGGCGGTGGTGTGCTCTGGCGCATCGCACCGGCACCAAGCGGCGGGGAGCCTGCCGCTGCCGCGGCAACGGCGGCGGCTGATATCCCCGACAAGTCCATCGCTGTACTGCCATTCGAGAATCTGTCCGACGACAAGACCAACGCCTACTTCGTCGCCGGCATGCAGGATCTGATCCTGACCAAACTGGCCGGCATCAGCGATCTCAAAGTCATCTCACGCACCTCGACGGAGAAATACGCCGTTCATCCGGACGATTTGAAAGCCATCGGTCAGCAATTGGGTGTGGCGACGATCCTGGAAGGCAGTGTGCAACGCGCGGGCAACCAGGTGCTGATCAACGTGCAGTTGCTCGATACGCGCAGCGACCGCCATCTTTGGGCGCAGGATTACACGCGCACGCTGGATAACCTGTTCGGTGTCGAAGGCGACGTGGCGCAGAAGGTGGCCGATGCGCTCAAGGCGCGGCTGTCGTCCGCGGAAACGGCGAGTCTGGCCGTGGTGCCGACCGCGAATCAGGCTGCGCTGGACTTGTTTTTGCACGCCGAGTACCAGGCCAATCGCGGCAAAGTGGACAACGACACGGCCAGCCTGAAAGCCGCGCTTCCCCTGTACCGGCAAGCGATCGCATTGGACCCGCATTTCGCACTGGCGCTGGCGCGGCTCTCCTACGTGGAAAGCGAACTCGCCTGGCTCAACGGCGGTGGAGGTCTGGATGTCAAGCAACTGATCGCGCAAGCGCGTGCCGACGCCGAGCGGGCTTTTGAACTGGCACCCAATTCGGCGGTGACCAACTTGGCCATTGGCTACAGCGATTACTATGGGCGTGGCGACTATGCGGGCGCTCGAAAAGCATTCGATGCGGCGCTCACGTTGCGGCCCAACGATGCCGATGCCTTGACCGCTCGTGGTTATGTCGAACGCCGAGAAGGCCGATTCGAAGCGGCCATTGCCTCGCTGCAGAATGCCCTGGCGCACGATCCACGCAACAGTGCGCTTGCCAACGACGTGGGCGAAACCTTCATGATGACCGGCAACTATGCGGATGCCGGAACCTGGCTGCAGCGTGCGCTGGCGCTGGACCCGACGAATCTCAGTGCCAGGATCGATGCTTCCAACGCCATCCTGTTGGATACCGGCGATGTTGAGCGTGCACTGGTCGCGGCGCGGGGCGACGAGGCGGCGATCCGACTGTGGCGCGCGGATTTGCTGGTCTACCTGCGCAGGTACGACGAATCCATCGCGCTGCTGACGGGCGTAGCCGACACGGCGGACAATTTTTCCTTCGTGCGTGGTTCGAAGGCATTGCAGCTGGCCAATTTGTACCGCCTGAAGGGCAACGTGGCCCGGGCGCAACCTCTCTACGCGCAGGCGCAGGTGGCAGCTCGCGCCGAGCTGGCAACCCAGCAGGGCGGTGATCTTGCGCTTGTCTGGAACAACCTTGCCCGCGCTGAGCTGGGTCTGGGCCGCACGGCGGATGCGCTGGATGCGATCGCGCGATCGCAGTCGATCATTGCCGCGGCCGGCGATCAGGTGTCCGACCCGGGTGCGATGCAAGTCAACGCGGCGCTCTATGCGCAGGCGCAACGCGCCGATCTTGCTGCACCGCTGCTGGCTACCGCGCTGGCCAGTCCCGGTATCGGCTTTTACTACTCGCCCGTGCTGTTGTGGGTTGACCCGGCTTGGGACCCGATTCGCAACGACCCGCGCTTCAAGATGCTGCAGAAAAAATACGACAGTGCGGCTCCGGCCCCGGAAATCGGCGGGAAAGACTGAACAACCGGTACGTTACCCAGGGTGCTGGCGCAATTCAATGTCGGCGCCTTTACGCCGGCAGCGACACCGTACGTGGCGATGTGGCGTCTTGATTGCGTTGCCTGAAACAGCGAAGCCCGGCACGCGCCAGGCTTCGCATCCGCCATCAAACACCGCTCAGTGGTGATTGGCGTTGGAGGTTTCTGCTGCTTCCTTCAGTTCGCGATTGGCCTGATCAAGCAGTTCTTTGGCCTTTTGCGCATGGCCGTTCAGATCGAACTCGTTCGCGCGCTGCGCCGCTTCAATCTTTGCGAACGCCTGCGACGTCAGGCGTTGTGCTGCAGCGATGTTGGGATGCCGGTGATGGCTGACGTCTCTGACTGGCGGGTTCGCGAAGGCTGCCGACGCGGCCAACGCAAGCGCCGTTGCGCATACGATGGACAGATTTTTCATGGATCGACTCCTGCTGAATGGATGGCTGGGAAATACCACATTGTTCCGTTACACAGCGGCGGCAGTTTCTACCTGCCAATGGGCGAAATCAAGCGTGCGGCGGCGCTCGAGGAATTTGCTATGCTTCGCGCCGGCTGACGTGCGAAGTTGCGCTTGAATGAGCTCCTGCAACGCTTGAAGCAACGCAAACTGGGGCAGTGGGCGCTGGCCTATATCGCCGCGGCGTTTGCGCTGGTCCAGGTAATTGACGTGGTGGCCCAGCGCTTCAACTGGCCGGATTCGATCGAACGCCTGCTGATTCTCGCGATCTGTGTCGGCTTTTTCGTACTCCTGCTGCTGGCCTGGTATCACGGCGAGCGCGGTGTGCAGAAGGTAAGCGGGACCGAATTGCTGTTGCTTGCCTTGCTGCTGGCGATAGGCGGTGGCTTGATCTGGCAGTTTGGAGGATTGTCGAAAACCGCGACGCAGGCAACGAGTTCGATGCCCGCGACCGTATCGGAACTTCCATCACAATCCGCGTCGCCAGTTGCGGTCGCCGCCAAATCCATCGCCGTGCTGCCGTTCGAGAACCTGAGCGAAGACAAGGGCAACCAATATTTCGCCGATGGCATGCAGGATTTGATCCTGACCAAGCTCGCCGTGATCGGCGATCTGAAAGTGATCTCGCGAACATCGACCGAAAAATACGCCAGTCACCCAGACAATCTGAAGAGCATCGCGCAACAACTTGGCGTGGCGACGATCCTTGAAGGCAGCGTGCAGAAATCCGGAAACCAGGTGCTGATCAACGTGCAGTTGATCGACGCCAACAACGACAACCATCTTTGGGCCGAAGCGTATCCGCGCACGCTGGACAACATCTTTGGCGTGGAAGGCGAAGTCGCGCAGAAAGTTGCCGATGCGCTGAAGGCGAAACTGTCGCCGGCCGATACGGCGCGGGTGGCGGCGATTCCGACGCAGAACCCCGAGGCCTGGGATTTGTATTTGCGCGCGCTGGCTTACACAAATCGCGTCCAGGATCAGTATTCGTTGACCAATTCGACGATGCCGCCCGCGATCGAATTGTTGCAACAGGCGTTGGCGAAGGATGCGAATTTCGCGCTGGCCGACGCACTACTTGGGCGGGCGAATTTGTACGTCTACTTCCTCGGCAACGACCGCACCGACGCGCGCCTCGCCGCAGCCAAGCAGGCGATCGATCGCGCGCTGGCCCTGCAGCCAGATCTGGGCGATGCGCTTTTTGCCCGTGCGTTGTACTGGTACTGGGGTTTTCGCGATTATGCGCGAGCGCAGGACGCGCTGGCGTTGGCGCGCAAGGCTTTGCCGCATGATTTTCTGGTCGAGGAAATCGGCGCGGCGATCGCGCGCCGGCAGGGGCGCTGGCAGCAGGCGTTGGACGGACTTCGCCAGGCGCAAGCCTACGACCCGCGCAACGCCTCGCCGGCTTTCGAGACAGGTCAGACGCTGGCCGTGTTGCGGCGCTATGCCGAGTCGGACCGCGCCTACGCGCGCGCGGCGGAGCTGACGCAGAATCCGTCGTTGTCGCTGGGCATCCAGGCGTGGAACACCGTGCTTTGGAAAGGCGATATCGCACCGTTGCGTGCGGCTCTGGCATCTTTGCCGCCAACCAGCGAAGAATATCGCTCCACCCGGCTTGCCGCGTTCGCGGTCGCATGGCTGTCGCGTGATTTTGCAGCTGCGGCGAAGGTGGTGCAGGAATCCAATGCCGTGCTGTGGAACTCGACCAATGGCAATACGCTGTTGCCGCGACGCCTCTATCTTGCGTGGGCCGTCACCGCATCCGGCGATTCAGCAATGGCCGAGGGGTTGTATCGGGGCCTGCATGCGCAGGCGCTCATCGACGTGCGCGAGCGCCCGAACGATTGGGATCGTCACCTTGCGCTCGGTTTTGCCGCGGCCGGTCTGGGTCTGAAAGACGAGGCCCTGCGCGAAGCCCACCGCGCAACCGAATTGCTGCCGGTCGGGCGCGACGCCTTCGCCGGGCCGGAAGTGTTGGGCTACGCGGCGCGCATCGATGAGTACGCCGGTGATCACGACGCGGCCATCGCCAAGCTGCAAAGGCTGATGGCGATGCCGGCAGGCTTGTGGGTGTCGCCAGCGATGCTGCGGATCGACCCGGCGTGGGATCCGCTGCGCAAGGACCCGCGTTTCCAGAAGCTGATCGCCGATGGCGATGCGGCAAGCGCGACCAACCACTGAATCGCTACATATCGAATTTCTTCAACTCGAATCCCGCGTGCTGATAGGTTTTCCAGCGCGCGCGCGAGCCTGCGCGTTGCGTTTCGTCGGCGGGCACCACTTCCAGCACGCGCTCGAACAATCCTAGCGCGCACTCGTCACGCAGGTTGATCACCATGGCGCGATCAGGGGTTGTTGTTTCCGGCGGCACGATCAGCACGGGCGTGATCGCGTCGTCGTCATCGCCGGAGATTTGATGCGGGATGAACGCGGTCTCGTCGAATTCCCACAATTTTTCGTCGACTTGTTCGGCCTGTTCGAGCGAGCGTGTCAGGATCAGTGCAGGTTGCCCACTCTCGAATGCCTTGCGCGCCAACTCGCAAACCAGCAACAGCGGATCGTCGCGGAAGCGCGGTTTTGAGATGAGATAAAAATCCGCTCGAGGCATCGCGGCTGCGCTCAGCCCGCGCGATCCAGCAGATACTGCACCAGCAGTGGTACCGGCCGGCCGGTGGCTGAACCCTTGCGGCCTTCTTCCCAGGCGCTGCCGGCGATGTCCAGATGCGCCCAGCGGAACCCTTCGGTGAAGCGTGACAGGAAGCAGCCGGCCGTGATTGCGCCGCCGTATTTGCCGCCGATGTTGGCAATGTCGGCATAGCCGGTGTCGAGCTGGCTTTGATAATCGTCCCACAGCGGCAGGCGCCAGGCGCGGTCAAGGGTGGCTTCGCCGGCGGCGATGAGTTCACTGGCGAGCGCGTCGTCGCGACTCATCAATCCGCTCGCGTGCTTGCCGAGCGCAACCACGCAAGCACCGGTCAGCGTGGCGGCGTCGATGATCACCTGCGGTTTATACTTTTGCACAAAGGTCAGGGAGTCGCACAGGATCATGCGGCCCTCGGCATCGGTGTTGAGGATTTCGACGGTCTGACCCGACATCGTGGTGACCACGTCGCTGGGCCGCTGTGCGCTGCCGCTGGGCATGTTTTCCACGGCCGGCACAACGCAGATCAGGTTGAGTTTGAGCTTCAATTCCACCGCGGCCAGAAACGCACCGAGCACGCTGGCGCCGCCGCACATGTCGAACTTCATCTCTTCCATGCCCGCGGTGGGCTTGATGTTGATGCCGCCCGAGTCGAAGGTGACGCCCTTGCCGACCAGCGCATAGGGCTGCTCGGTCTCAGCGGCGCCACGCCATTGGAGCACGATCAGGCGCGGCGCGTTGGTCGATCCCATGGCAACGCCAAGCAGGCCGCCCATGCCGAGCTTGCGCATGTCGGCCTCTTCGAGAATCTCGCAGGTCACGCCGGGATGCTCCTGCGCCAGCTTCTGCGCCTGCTGAGCGATGTGCGCTGGCGTGCAGATGTTCGGCGGCAGGTTGCCCAGCTCGCGCGCGAAACGCACGCCCTCGGCGATGGCGGAGGCCTGAGTCAGCGTGTTCGCAGCGGCCGCCGGCGCGGCGAAGGCGAGCGCGGACAATTCCGGCCGCGCGGATTTCTCACGCGGCTTGAACGTGGCCGTGTATTTGTAGGCTTGCGCATCGCTTGTGAGTGCGGCTGTGCGGACCTTCCAGGCCGCATCCTTGCCCGGCACCTCGATCTGGGTCAGATACGAGACGGCGCGGTCCAGCGGCAGCGCTTTCAGCGCGCGTGCGGCCTCGGCGCAAGCGCGGGCAAAACGCGCGACATCGAATTTTTTCGGTTCGCCCAGACCCACGACGACGACGCGCGGTGCGGCCACGCCCGTCAGCGCGAACAGCGAGTGCGCGCTGCCAAGCTTGCCGGTGAGATCGCCCGATTCGAGCAGGCGCTGCAGCGCACCGCCGGATTTTGCGTCGATCCGCGCGGCGGCGTCGCTCTGGCTGCGGTCTTCGAACACGCCCACGACCACGCACGCGGCGGTGCAGATTTCGGGGGCATCCTGGGTGAGGCTGAACTGAAGGGTCATTGCGGGTTCCGTAGTCTGGATGAGACGGCGGCAGCGCGCTTGCGTATCCCCGGTTACACTTGCTCGCCACGGCGTTAAGACGATTTGAATCCGCGCAGGAGCCAAATCGCAAGACGCGAAGTTTACTGGATTGTGCAAGCCGATGCTGCGTATTGTCGATCGCTATCTCGCGCGCGAACTGATGTGGAGCTTCACCGCGGCGGTGTTGATCCTGCTGTTGGTCACGGTCGGCGCGACCGTTGCCGATCTGCTGGCCAAGATCGCGCGTGGCCGCGTGGCCGCGGATCTGCTGCTCGCCCTGATCGGATTGCGCACGGTGGACACGCTCAGTTTGCTGGTGCCGCTGGCGGCGTTTCTTGGTGTGCAGATGGCCTATGGCCGGCTGTATCGCGAGAGCGAAATGGCCGTGTTCGCCGCGTCCGGCCTGCCGGTGACAGGATTATTGCGGCCGCTCGCACTGTTCGGCGTGCCGTTGGCGATCGGCATCGCGTTGGTTTCCTTCTGGCTCGCGCCCGCCGCCGTACGCCAGGCGCAGACGCTGCAGGAAGAGGCCAGTCGTTCCTTGATCGTGGCGGGATTGGAACCGGGGCGTTTCGTCGAGCTGCCCAAGAACGACGGGGTGATGTACGTGGAACAGATGAATGCCGACGGCACCAAATTCCGAAAATTGTTCCTGGAAAGCGAACGCACCAATACCAAGGACGCCAGCACGAACATCAATATCGTCACCGCCACCAGCGGGGAGTTGTTCCACGACGCTGACGGTGCGCAACGTTTTCTTGGTCTTAACGACGGGTTTCGGGTCGAGGGCACTCTTGGGAAGGACAACTGGCGCCTGATGCGCTACGCGCGCAACGACATCCAGTTGCCGGACAACGACACCGACACAACACCCGATTCGGTCAAGCGCAGCGCGCCAACCAGTGTGCTGTGGACCAGCGCCGATCCGGTACAGCGCGTCGAGCTGCAATGGCGCCTGGCCGCGCCGGTCTCGGTGCTGGTGCTGGTGCTGCTCGGTTTGCCGCTGGCCAAGGGCAGTCCGCGCGAGCCACGTTATGCGCGCCTGCTGATCGCGTTGCTCGGGTGGTTCGTGTATTACAACTTGCTGGCGCTGGATCGCTCGTGGTTGACGCAAGGCAAGCTTGATCCGCGTCTGGGTTTTTGGTGGGTGCAGATTCCCGCTGCCGCGATCGCGCTGTACCTGATCTGGCGTGGCGAACAATTGCCCAAGCCGAAACCGGCGCGCTTGCGTGCGCAAGCGGGAGTGGCCTGATGCGCGCGGTCGCATTCAAGCAGGTCGACAAGCTGGTTGCGATTTCCGTGCTTGGCGCGGTGCTCGTGGCGTGGGGATTTCTGGTCGGGTTCGATGCGTTCCGCGCCTTTCTCGGCGAGATCAACGACATCGGCACCGGCCAGTACACCTTGAGCAAGGCGGTGGCCTATACGTTGCTGACGGTGCCGCGGCGTGGCTACCAGTTTTTCGGTTACGCCGCTCTGATCGGCGGCCTGCTTGGCATGGGTGGACTCGCCACCAGCGGCGAGCTGACCGCGTTGCGTGCGGCGGGCTTGTCGAAGCTGCGCATCTGCGTATCCGTGATCGTTGCGCTGATGGCGCTGACCGCGCTGGTCATGCTGATGGGCGAAACCATCGGCCCGGCCGGAGAGCGCAAGGCCGAGGCACTTGCGCTGAGCGCCAAATCCACGGACGTTGCCATCGGCCGCGGCGGCAGTCTGTGGGCGCGCGACGGGAGCAACGTGGTCAACGCCAAGCACGGCCGCACTCGCGGCGGCCGCAACGGGCCGACGGTGGAACTGCAGGATGTGCGCGTGTTCGAGTTCGACGCGGGCGGACGTCTGCTCGCGCTGTCGCTGGCGAAGACCGCCACCCATGCCGATGGCGAATGGATCTTCCACGACGTGCGTCGCACGCAATTCGGCGATGCATCGGCGACCAGCACGACCTCGGCGCGGGCGCAGTGGAAATCGAACCTGGATCCGAACGTGCTCGCGGTGTCGATGATACATCCCGAATACCTGCCGATCGTCGATCTGGCACGCAACATCGATTACATGCAGCGCAATCGCCAGGACGCGAGCAGTTACCAACGCGCCTACTGGGGCCGTATTTTCTATCCGCTCAACGTGCTCGTGCTGGCGTTTTGCGCGGTGCCGTTTGCGTTCGGGGCACTGCGCACCGGCGGTCTCGGCAAGCGTCTGTTCATCGGCATTGCACTTGCGATCACGTACTACTTTTTCCAGAGCGCCGTGGTCAGCATGGGTGCGGTATACAATTTCAATCTCGCCCTCGCCAACGCGCTGCCGTCGCTGCTGCTGGCAGGCGGGGCAATTGCGTATTTTCGCCGCTACGGCTGATTCGAGCCCACCTCAAAACTACTGCGCTCGACAGCTTGCGCTCCGGCGGTGCTCGGAATCCTCACGTACTTCTTTGTACGCTCCGGTTCCTGCGCTCCGGCGGCGCGCAACCTGTCATCGCTCGCTACGTTTTGAGATGGGCTCTAGGCTTTCGGCAGGCACAGCAGGCGCGAGCGCGCCGCAATGTCGTGCCACGTGCGCTGTTGCGCATCGATCAGCACCCACCAGAATCCGGCGCCCAATGCCGCAAGCGACAGCAGTGCAATCAGTAACCGGAGCAATGCACGCAACCACGGCAAGCGAGCGCCATCCGCGCCGACGATGCGCAAGCGCCACGCGCGCATGCCGATGGTCTGGCCGCCGCGCGACCAGGACAACGTGAAATACACTGCACTGAGCACGAGCACGAATCCCTGCACGATGAGTCTACCGGCGCGCGTGTGCGCATCCAGCGTGCCGCCGGTGACGGCGAGTGCCAGCACGGCGGCGACGAACCACAATCCGATCAAGGGCAACAAATCGTACGCGGCGGCGGCAAGGCGCAAGCGCAGGGGCGCCGGCACGGCCGCTTGCTGGGTGAACGGTTTCATATTGCACCGGATTGCGGATGACGGCGCAAGCGTGGCCGGTTAGGCTTGCGGGCGCAAGTCCGACACTGGCGATATGAAAACATCCATCCAGACCAATCCCGTGAACGCCGCCGATCGCGCCGCGATCGATGCGTTTGTCGAACGGCTGTGGTCAGAGCAGGGTCTGGCCGACAATACGCTGTCCAGTTACCGGCGCGATCTGGAAGGCTTGTCGCGCTGGCTCGGCGCGCAGGGAGCTACGCTTGACCGTGCCACACGCGAGAACTTGTATCGCTATCTTGCCAAACGCTCATCCACCGGCGGACGCCGCGGCAGCGGCTACAGCGCGCGCAGCAATGCACGGCTTACGTCCACATTGCGGCATTTTTTTCGTCTGCGTTTGCGCGTGGGTGCGATCGCGGAAGACCCAACCCTGCTGCTGGATGCGCCGAAACTGCCGCGTCCATTGCCCAAAGCATTGTCCGAAATCCAGATCGAAGCCCTGATCCGCGCGCCGAACGTGGATACGCCGCTAGGCCTGCGCGATCGTGCAATGTTCGAGTTGATCTACGCGACCGGACTGCGCGTAAGCGAGCTGGTCGGCCTGCGCACCGAACAGGTCAATTTGCGCCAGGGCGTGGTGCGTGTCACCGGCAAGGGTGGCAAGGAGCGCCTGGTGCCACTGGGCGAGGAGGCGCAGGACTGGCTGGAACGCTACTACGCGCAATCGCGGCCGGCGTTGCTGCACGGCAGCGCGGTGGACGCCGTGTTCGTGACCAATCGGCGCGCCGGTATGACCCGCCAGATGTTCTGGACCATGGTCAAGCGTCACGCACGCGTCGCCGGCATCGATGCGCGGCACATCTCGCCTCATGTGCTGCGACATTGTTTCGCCACGCATCTGCTCAATCACGGCGCCGACCTGCGCGCCCTGCAGATGCTGCTCGGCCACAGTTCGCTCTCGACCACGCAGATTTACACCCTGGTGGCGCGCGAGGGGCTCAAACGCCTGCATGAACGGCATCATCCGAGGGGGTGAGGGCGAGTGCTTGCGCGATGCGTTGAAGCGCATCGCGCGCGAGGCCGAACGCCCGCAGCAGGATGCGAAGGGCCGGGTTGCTTGGTGAGCGCAGGATGCGCGAGCCTAGCAACAGGGCGAGCGTTTGCGCGATGCGTTGACTGCGCGCGCCGGGAGCGGCGCGCGAACAGCGGAGCTGGCCCAAAGGGCGAGCGCCATGGATGGCGCGAGTTATCGCATCGCGCGCGAGGCCGAACGCCCGAAGCAGGATGCGCAGTGCCGGGTTGCTTGGCGAGGCCGGGATGGCCGAGCCTGGCAACAATCCGCGCGCGGCGGCGCCGGAAATGCGACAATGTCATACCCGGCGCCGCTCGCCGGTCTACCGCTGCACACTAGGCGCGCGCCGTTCGAGATACCCATGTTCCGATTCGTGTTGTTCACACTTTTGGCTATCGCCGCCGGGTCTGCGTCCGCGGCGGGCGATCCCATGGCCGTCGCCACGGCGGCGCTGCACAAGCTGGTGCCGAATGCGAAGGTACAGTCCGTCACCCAAGCGCCGCTCGCCGGCTTTTACGCCGTCGTTGCGGACGGCCACCCGGTGTACGTCAGCACCGATGGCAAGTACCTGATCGAAGGTCACGTCTACGATGTCGACGCGCGCCGCAATGTCATGGAGGATGCCCTCGCCGGTGTGCGCAAGCAGGCGTTGGAGGATATCCCTGCGTCCAAACGCATCACGTTCGCGCCGCCGCATCCCCAATACCGGGTCACCGTGTTTACCGATGTGGATTGCCCGTATTGCCGCGAGTTCCACAAGCAGATCGCCGAGTACAACAAACTCGGTATCGCTGTAGACTATGTGCTGTTTCCGCTGAGTATCCACCCCGGTGCCGACAAGAAAGCGCAGACGGTGTGGTGTTCGAAGGATCGCAACACCGCTTACAACGAGGCGATGC
>JBOHYL010000113.1:0-10537 GCA_050737915.1 Rudaea sp. | reverse complement strand
GGTCAGCTCCATCAGGTCCGAAGTGGCCTGACGCAGGTTGTCGCGCGAGGTCAGCAGGTCCTGCAGGTTGATGAAGTACGAACCGGACGAATCGATCGTTCCGTCCGGACCCGGTGCGCCGGTAGCGTTGTTTTCCAGATCCAGATCGAAGGTGCGTTCATGCGCGCCTTCGGCCGCGAACGGGGTGTTGCCGACGTAGAACGGGTTGGTCTTGTCGGTGATGCCGTGCAGTGGCGCGTCGATCGCAATGGTGGCGAAGCCCTGGCCAGCCAGCGTCGCGGCGATCGCAAACATGTCGGTGCGGTTGCGGGTGATGCCGTGCTGGAAGATCACCACCGGCCAGCCGGCCGCCGGTTTGGTCTTGCCGGAATTGGCGTTCGGCACGGTCAGCAGTACCGGAATGAGTTGGGTCGAGGTCGCCACCGGGAACGGATTGGCGAAGGTGACGAATGTCGAGGTCGGATCCAGTGGTGCGGCATTGAACGGCGGCACGTAGGCGCCCGGCGCGGCGTGCCAGAAATCGTGCAGTGGCGCGAGCGGATCGGCGGCGCTCGGCGCGCCAAGATAGTACGCAACCGGCAATACGCCGATGTAGATGTTGGCGACCGGTGGCAAGCCCACACCCAGCGCGGAAAGATCGAGCCCGGTCGGCGCCAGTTGCGCCTGCGGTGCCGGTGTCTGTTCAACGCGACTTTGCACCGCCTGCATCACTGGGGTGATGCTTTGCGTCGTTGCCACCCACGACAGCACGATGCGCTGGTCGGTGGACGCGCCGTCGAACCGATCGACTGCATATTCCTGCGAATTGACCAGTTGACGCAATGGTTCCAGCGCGCAGGCCTGCGCGGCCGGCAGCAGCGGATCGGTGGATTGGCCGTTCACGCAAAGCGGACTGGTGCGCTTGGCCAGGAAATACGCCGTGTCCGGCGTGACGTCGTTGCCGTTGCCGTCGGTGATGCTCGGCGACGGCGCGGGATTGAGTTCGCCGCCATTACCGAGCAGCACAACCATGTAGGAAGTCAACTGCTGCAACGGCTTGGTTGGAATGATCGCGAGCGTGCGGCCGCTGGTATCCGATGGCGCCAGCACCGCGACGAAATCCTGCGGCGATTGCAGCTCGCGACTGATGCCGGTGACGCCGCCGCCGGGACCGGTCAGGCTCACCTGGAATATGCGCACCGTGCCGCCTGGTCCGCCGACGATGGTCGACGGCTTGGGCGCCGCGCTGAACGTTGTGCTCCACGGCGCCGTCGTGCTGAATCCATCGAGCGCATTCAGGGCAACTTGCGGATCGCCGTAGTTGGAAGGATCGGCGACCGGAATATTCAGGGTCAGATCGGTGGTACCCGACAAAAGCAGGTTGGTCGGAAACGGCACCACCGCGTTGGTCGGATCGAACCGCGCGGTAATGACTGCCGAAACCGGCGTGCCGCCGCTGTTGGATGCGCCGGTGTCGGATGCGTGTGGCGCATTGCTGCCACCGCCGCAGGCCGACAACAGCAGCGAAGAGAAAAGGGCGAGGAGCAAACTCAGTCGGGTCTGCATGACAATTTCCTGATAGTGAATTGGGAGCGCAACGACAGCCCTATCATAGGCAGTTCAAACGAGCGTTGGCAACGGAATTTCTTGATTATGGACAAGACAATCGTTGTTGCGATGCAGCACGCGCAGCCGTTGCCGCGTGTCCTTTAGTCCACATGTATACATACTCGCTGTGGGCGATCTACGCCAACTACCGCGGCAGCACGTCATCGGCGCGAAATGGACCCGGCGCGAAACCGAAATCGCGGATCGCGGCGTTGTTGTCGGCGATCAACGGCAGGCGTAACCGGGCCAGTGGGCCGGGTGCGATGCGACCGCTGCGCGCCAGCGCCCACAACGCGCTGATCGGCACTGGGAGCGGCAGCACGAATCCCGGAACGGTTTTGCGCAGCCGCCAGATCATCGCCGCAAACGTCAGCCGCTCGCCACCGCCCAGCTCGTAGGTCTTGCCGAACGTGACCGGGTTCTCCAGCACGGCGGCGCAGGCGGCAGCCAGATCGGCGGCGTGCACCGGTTGACGCAGGCCGCTGGCGCCCAGCGGCACCGGCAGCACGCGCCAGCGCCGCGCAAAGCGCGCGATCGGCGCCAGACTCTGGTCGTTGCCCGCACCGTAAATCAAAGTGGGCTGCAGGATGGTCCAGGCGATTCCGCGCGCGCCGGCGGCAGCGGCCAGCGCGGCTTGGGCGTCGCGCAGGCGTTGCGCCAGCGCGCGTTCGCCGGGATCGGGCGATTCGCGCTTGCTTTGTGCGCTCATCGAGCTGATCGCTACTATGCGGCGCAGGGTCGCATGCGGTGTCCGTTCAAGCCATGCGCCGAATGCATCCAACGGCCCGAGACTGATGACGAACTCGGCAAGCGGCCATCGCGCCGCCGGATCGTTCAGATCGCCGGTAATCCAGCCCGGACGTGGGCTGCGGCTGACCGCCAACAAGCGGGTTTCCGGGGCCAGACGGGGCCGCAGGAATCGGCCGACCGCGCCGCTGGCGCCGAAAACCAGAATCGTGGACATGGTCAGCACTGTCCGGCCCGGAGGGCGTCCGCGTCAAGCCCGGATGTTGCGCCGCTTTTCGGCATCCCATATACTTCGCAGTCTTTCGTTCCACTGCCACACCCGGCACAGGATTCCCGATGAAAACGATCAGCGCCAAAGCTGAGACGGTGAAGCGCGACTGGTATCTCGTCGACGCCAGCAACAAGACCTTGGGCCGTTTGGCCAGCGAGCTTGCGCGCCGCCTGCGCGGCAAGCACAAGACCGTATTCACGCCGCACGTGGATACCGGCGATTACCTAGTCGTGATCAATGCGGAAAAGATCACCGCTACCGGCAACAAGATGGACGACAAGATCTACCATCACGTCACCGGCTACATCGGCAACATCAAATCGATCGCGCTCAAGGATCTGCTGGTCAAGCATCCGGAGCGCGTGATCGAGATCGCCGTACAGGGCATGCTGCCGAAGAATCCGCTGGGCCGCGCCATGTACCGCAAACTCAAGGTTTACCGCGGCCCCAACCATCCGCACGCCGCGCAACAACCGCAAGTACTGGATATCTGACATGCCAACCGCACCGCAAAACTACGGCACCGGTCGCCGCAAATCCTCCGCCGCGCGTGTGTTCCTGCGTCCGGGCAAGGGCAGCATCACCGTCAATGGCAAGGCGCTGGACGAATTCTTCGGCCGCGAAACCGCACGCATGATCGTGCGTCAGCCGCTGGCATTGACCAAAATGAGCGACAAGTTCGACATCCGCGTCACGGTTGAGGGCGGCGGCATTTCCGGTCAGGCCGGCGCGATCCGCCTCGGCGTGGCGCGTGCCCTGGTCAAATACGACGAAACGCTCAAGAGTCCGCTGCGCAAAGCCGGTTTCATGACCCGCGATGCGCGCGAAGTCGAGCGCAAGAAAGTCGGTCTGCACAAGGCCCGCCGCGCAACGCAGTTCTCCAAGCGCTAAGCAAACCTGCTGCGCTCGACATCTTGCGCGCCGGCGCTGCTCGGAATCCTCATTTACCAAAAGTAAACTCCGGTTCCTGCGCTGCGGCGACGCGCAACCTGTCTTCGCTCGCAACGGTTTGCTGTCCCCACTACAATGTCAGAGCGGTTTTGGGAGATCGTCTAATGGTAGGACTGCAGACTCTGACTCTGCCCATCTAGGTTCGAATCCTAGTCTCCCAGCCAAACAACAACCCCGCCTTGCGCGGGGTTTTTGTTTGGTCGGGTTGCCGAAGGTTCGGACCGACGCTATTTGCTCGACAACACCCAATCGACCAGAGTTTTCAGGTCGGCATCACTGAGGCCAGGGTGCGGCGGCATGGGAATCTGGCCCCACACGCCGGCGCCGCCGTCCTTGACCTTTTTCATCAGCAGCGCTTCGGCGTCCTTGTTGCCGCGGTACTTCGCCGCGACGTCCTTGTAGGACGGCCCTACCAACTTGTTGTCTACGGTGTGACAAGCCATGCAGCCGTTCGACTTGGCCAGGGATTCGGCCTTCTTCGCATCCTCGGCGTGAGCCGTGCATGCGAGAGTACCGCACAAGGCAATGGTCGACAGGATAAGAGCGATCTTCATTCGGTATTCCTTGAGAAATGATTTTGAAAGGACAGAGTAAGTCGGTTGCTATCGGGCAGATGCTGGGCGCGGACCTGGACGATACAAGGCAGCCCACAGTGCGAGCACCGCGACCAGGATTCCGTCGAAAAATACGCACCAGAATGCGAACAGGTGTGCGATTGGGGTCGTCCATTGCGCGATTGCGAACCCGAGCAGCAACACGCCCAGCACGATGGTCGTGGTCGAAAACCATTTCATCGCATCGCCGCGCCGCGACCACAAGGACAAAACGATGATCGCCACAGCGGCGACGAGCAGATGCCATACGCGGCCTTCGATCAAGGCCAGATGCAGTACCGACAGGTAAACCAGGGCGAGGCCGATGAGGGTATTGAGAATGCCGGGAGTCATGATTCGTGTCCCAAGGTTTGGTGGGTGCGTTCCAGATGGCGCCAGGTGATGGGCGGTATGCCCGCATAGATCAAGAAACTTGCAACCAGAAACAACTTCCAACCCGTTGCGAGCGAAGTGTGCGTGACCAGAACAGCGGTCACGATGCCTTGCAGCAAGTAGGCGGCATACGCCAGCACGGTGAAGACATGACCAGTGCGCAGCCGCCCCAGCGTGTACAGCAGTCCGTAGCAGCCGGCACACACGACAAACACGCCGAGCAGGATTGCGGTCGGCAGGAAATCCTGCGGGTTCATGATGCGGAGTTCCTCAGCGGGAGCGCGCTTCCGCGGCGGACCATGCGGATAAGGTCATAGACAAGAATAATGAAACCGACCGCAAAGATAATGCCGAAACCAAGGCGCGCATACATGCCTTGCACAAACCACGGATTGGCCTGACCGGCCATGAAAGCCTCCAGCGTCGAGCCGCCCATGGCGCGTTCGTAAAACGCCTGCGCCATACCGGCAACCAGCAAACCGCCGACCATGCCGACCATGCCGATATTGAGGAAGGCGAATGCCCACTTCCAGGCGTTGCCGGTAACTTCCTTGATTTGGCGCGAATGCTGTACGGCGATGTAGATGACCGCCAGGATACCGGTGACGTAGGCGCCATAAAACGCAAAGTGGCCGTGCGAAACCGTCCATTGGGTGCCGTGCGAGAACAGGTTGATCTGCGGCAGCGTCATCATGAAACCCCAGATGCCGGCACCGATGAAATTGCCGAATGCCTCTGCCAGCAGCCAATAGAACGCCGGCTTGTTGCTGGTTTGCATCTGGTGCTTGCCGGCGTCGTAGATGGCATGCACCACCATGCCGAGCAACGGCAACGGTTCGAGGGCGGAAAATACGCCGCCGATGCTCAGCCAGTACGAAGGCGTGCCAATCCAGAAATAATGATGCCCCAAGCCGAGGATGCCGGTGCCCAGCACCAGCGCCACTTCCAGATACAACCAGATCTCGACGATGCGGCGCGGTGTATCCAGCAGCTTCATCAAGGCCAGCGCCAGAATGCAGCCGATGATGATTTCCCACGTGGCTTCCACCCACATGTGCACCAGCCACCACCACCAGTACAGATCGACCGACATGTTCGTGATCGACGGAAACGCGATCAGATACACCAGCGTCAACGGCACCATCGCCGCAATCAGCACGCCGACCACGCCGGTGATCTTGCGTGCGCGCCACGCGGTGGCAACGATGTTGTAGGCCAGCGCGCACATGACGACCAGAATGCCGAGTGCGGCCCAGCGCGGCGCCTCGACGTACTTGCGGCCCTGATTGATCAGCCACATGGCGGTTTCGTTGCTGCCGCCGTGTTGCACCACGATGTACACGATGACAACCACGCCGACCGCGACGCACAGCACGTAAAACAACAGATTGGCCAAACCTACGCCAACGGTTTCAATTCCCAGTTCGTCGGGCAGGAACCAGTAGATGGCGCCGAGAAAACCCATCAGCAAGGATATGACCAGTGCGTTGATGTGCAACATCTTGGCGACGTTGAAATCCAGCACGCCGAGCAGGAAGCCGTACTTCACGTAGTAGATCGCGGCCAGCAGGCCCGCTGCGACGAGCAAGCCGAACACGAACAGGGATGCGGCGAAGTATTTCAGTGCAAGCTTTTGCGACTTGTACATTTTTGTTCCCCAAGATGTGATCGACTAGCGTTGTTCTTGCATGTGACCGAAGCCGGCTGGAAAGCCGTTGGTCTTGACCGACGACATCCATTTCAGATACGCGGTCACGTCCTTGGCTTCTTCCTCGCTCAGACCCAGATTCGGCATTTGCCGGCCCCAGGTCGGATACCTATCCGGATGCATGAGAAACTTGACCATGGCGTCTTCGCGCGTCTTGCTCTGGGTCATCGGCATCCACATTTTTTCCCAGACCGGATCCAGCCAGGCCTTGGTGAGGTCAGGGCCGTAGTAGGCGCCGTTGCCGTAAAACGTGTGGCAGTTGATGCAATTGCGGCTCTGGATGACCAGCTTGGCCTTGTCCATGACGGCCTGTGCTTCGGCCGCGTCGTACTTGTGGCCGAACAGCAACTGCTCATCGCCGATCGTCGGCACCCAGGTGCTGGTATCGGCATCGTACTCATAGCCAATGGCCTGATTGATCACCGTGTACGCAGGCACATTGGCACCGCCGGCACGGATCACTCCAAGACTGTCGATCGTGAGCACCAGCAGCACAATCAGCATGACCGTGGTGGTGGCGATGGCTCCGTCTCGCCAGAAGCGCGGATCCTGTGCGCCGCTGTACGCCAACTCGGTACGTTCAGGCATGTTGTTTCCCCATAACCACGTGGATGTAGTGCGCAGCGGTGATGCCGCCCCGGTTCCATGCTCGACGTGTCCGGGAATAACCCGTCCAAGTCTGCGGAATCGTTCGCTGCTTTTGTACTCCTTGACCCGGATTGGCTTCTTGACCTGGGTCAAGCCGAATGGACTCGCCAAAGTCGATACCTGCGCCCTGCGCGGGAGTATTTGCATGCGGGACTGTGCGCCCAATCACGCACGCGCTGGCGGTGGCCGGCTACGCTGGCACAATCCAGACCGGGCGCAAGGAGTCCCGTCATGTTCAAATTCGCCGCGTTCCGCCAGGCAGCCGCGCAGATCGATCACCCGCCTATGCCGGCGTCATGGAATACACCGGTTCAATTCGACCCGGATTTGATCGCGCAATTGATCGTGCAGCACGATGAACTGGACGCGCGATTCCTCGAGATGGCGGGTACGCTGGTGCGCGATCCGGCGATTGCCGAGTTTGCGGTGCGCGATTGTGCCGAACGATTGCACAAGCTGCGCCATGTCGAGGCGCTGCAGTTGTATCCGGTGATCGCGCGCCAGCTTTCATCCGATCCGATTCAGCGCCGCTTGTTCTGGCAATCGCGCCTGGTCATGCTCGGTCTTGCGCGGCGCGTGCTGCGACGTTACGACGAGCTGGTGCGCGCGGTGCAAACCGACAAGGGTATCGCTACCGCCGCCGGTCGCGTCGTGAGCGGCATGGCCGAGTACCGCCAGCGCAATGAAGCCACGATGTATCCGCTCTACAACCGCGTCGGCCGCCGCGGTTCTGGCAGCAAGGCGGCTTGAGCACGCGCGGCAGAGCGAAAATTCACAGCTACCCGCACTTGCTGTAGCCACAGTTCAGACAGGTTGCGCAGCCGTCCATGACGATTACTGCGCTGGTGTTGCACTTGTGGCAGATCGTGGCGCCGGACGGGAAGTCGCCAGCATAGGCAGGTGGTTCGGGCCTGGTGGCGTCTGCGGATTCGATCATTGCCCCGCCCATTTCGCCGGCGGTGCCTACTTCAGACTTTTTTTTTCCGCCCTGCGCACGCGCTTCGTAGGCTGCGCGCTTGTCGGCGATCATCTTGCGCTGGTCGCTGGATAGTTCCGGATCGTGCAACAGGCCGATCATTTTCAGGTGTTGCTCGATGATCTCGCCCAGTTCGGCGACGATCGACGACATGTACACGCCGCCGGCCTTGAAATAGCCGCCGCGCGGATCGAACACGGCCTTCAATTCCTCAACCAGAAATGTGACGTCGCCACCTTTGCGGAACACGGCCGACATGATGCGGGTCAGCGCCACGATCCACTGGAAGTGGTCCATGTTCTTGGAGTTGATGAAGATCTCAAACGGCCGGCGTAGTTCGTGTTCGGTACCGGCGTTGAGCACGATGTCGTTGATCGTCACGTACAGCGCGTGCTCGAACAGCGGCGACTTGATCTTGTAGGTGGCGCCGATCAGCGTATCCGGGCGCTCCAGCTTCTCGTGCATCTGGATGACTTCGGCCACGGCCGGCGCAGCGATGCCGCCCGGCGCGATCGTCTGTGCGGGTTTGCCGGCCGCTTCCGATTGGGCGACGCTGTAGCCTTTTATTTTCTTGGAAATCTTGATCGACATGGAATGGATTCAGGTTGACTGACGTGAATCGGGCGGAGCCGTTGTGGCGTGCGACTCCGCGCAGGGATTATCTTTTCTTCGTCTTTTTCTTCTTCGCTGCCACCGTCTTCTCGGCCTTGGACGTGCGTTTCATATCCATGCTGTGAGCGCGCTTGTAGGTCTGGATGTCCTTGAAGTGGCCTTTCGCGTCGCGCACGGCATACAGCTTCTTGCCCTTGCTGCTGTACATCGTCGTGCGGTGGGCTTTTTTCTTCGCTACTTTCTTGATTGTCTTCTTCGCCGCTTTCCTCACCGGTTTTTTCCCGCCGGTTTTCTTCGCCGGCATGGCTTTCTTCATCGCCTTCTTCGCCGCTTGTCTGGCGCCGGCGACGGCTTTTTTCACCGCTTTTTTCGCTGCGCCGACGCGTTTGCCAGCCGCTTTCTTCGCCGCTTTCGCCTTGCCGGTCACGGCTTTCTTCACGGCTTTGGCGCGCTTGACCACCGCCACGCGCACTTCGCTGGCCGTCTGCATCGCACTGTCGCGTGCATCGCCGATCAGGGCACCGGCTTTGTCCACTGCGGCCTGGCCGATTTCCTGCGCTGTTTCAACGATCGTATCGACGGATCTGGATGGAAAATCGCCCCAATTTTGTTCGTTTTGCATACGTCCTCCAACAGGTGTGTCTCAACGAATTGGATTTGCGCCTGCGCGGAAAAGCAAGCTTCCGCCGCGGGTAGCGGCGATCCGTCGCTAGAACTTGCCGTAATAGCCTTCCTTCAAGGCATCGAACAGATTGGCGGCGGTGTGGGTTTCACCGTCGTATTCGATCTCGTCGTTGCCTTTGACCTCGACTACGCTACCGTCATCGAGTTCAAAACGATAGAGGGTGTTTTCCAGATCGGCCTCCTTGACCAGCACGCCCTGGAATGCGGCCGGGTTGAAGCGGAACGTGGTGCAGCCTTTCAGACCCTGCTTGTGGGCGTAGCGGTAGATGTCTTTGAAATCCTCGTACGGGTAGTCGGTAGGCACATTCGCGGTCTTGGAAATCGACGAATCGACCCAACGCTGCGCCGCGGCCTGGATATCGACGTGTTCCTTCGGCGTGATGTCGTCGGCGGACACGAAGTAGTCCGGCAGCTTGTGCTCGGGCTTGTCCGACAGCGGAACGGCTTCGGCATTGATCAATTCGCGGTAGGCGAGCAGCTCGTAACTGTACACCGCAACCTTTTCTTTCGACTTCTTGCCCTCGCGAATGACGTTGCGCGAATAGTGGTGAGCGAAACTCGGCTCGATGCCGTTGCTGGCGTTGTTCGCCAGCGATAGCGAGATCGTGCCGGTTGGCGCGATCGAAGAATGGTGGGTGAAGCGCGCACCGGTTTGCGCCAGTTGCTCGACCAGCTCGGGCGCGATATCCGCCATGCACTGCATATAGCGCGAATACTTCGCGTGCAGCAAGCGGCCAGGCACCTTGGCGCCTACCCGATAGCCATCGGTCGCCATTTCCGGGCGCTTGCGCAGCATCTCGGCGGTAACCTCGAATTCTTCGCTCATGATCGGCGCCGGGCCTTTTTCCTGGGCCAGCGACAACGCCACTTCCCAGCCGGCCAGCGCCATCTCGCGCGCGACATCTTCGGTGAACTGGCACGATTCGGCCGAACCGTATTTCATCTTCAGCATCGTGACCGTCGAACCCAGGCCAAGAAAGCCCATGCCATGGCGCCGCTTGTGCGTGATTTCGCCGCGCTGTTGCGCCAGCGGCAGGCCGTTGATCTCGACGACGTTGTCGAGCATGCGTGTGAACACGCGCACGACCTCGCGGTATTCGTCCCAGTCGAAACGCGCCTTCGGTCCGAACGGATCGCGCACGAACGTGGTCAGGTTCACCGAGCCGAGCAGGCACGAGCCGTACGGCGGCAGCGGCTGCTCGCCGCAGGGGTTGGTCGCGCGGATGTTTTCGCAGAACCAGTTGTTGTTCATCTCGTTGACGCGGTCGATGAGCACGAACCCCGGCTCCGCGAAGTCGTAGGTCGACGTCATGATGACGTCCCACATTCGCCGCGCCGGACGACGAGAGGTGGACGATGTGCACGCG
>JBOHYL010000112.1:0-11017 GCA_050737915.1 Rudaea sp. | reverse complement strand
CCCGCGCCGCTGGCGCGGGCCGGGAGTACCGCCGACGTGCAAGATGTCGAGCGCAGCAGCTTATTTGGAGGTTTGCGTGTCCCTGCGCTTCAAACTGCTCCTGATCGCACTATCCACACTGGCCCTGCCGCTGGCGGGCTGGCTGTTCGTGCGACAGATGGAGCAGTTGCTGCGGCAGGGTCAGGAACAAACCCTTATCGCCACGGCCAATGCTCTCAGCCAGGGCCTCACCGCGGTCGGCATCCCGCTGCCACCGGCCGGCACCGCGCTGTACGTGCAGCGCAGCCCCGGTCGCATCGTCGTCGACGGCTACGGCGATGACTGGGCCCAGCTCACACCGTTCGCGCAATCGCTCGGCCCGCCCGGCGATCCGCAAAAACTCACCCTGCTGTTGTGCGACGACGCGAACTGGCTGTACCTGTACGCCAGCGTGCGCGACGCCACACGCGCGCGCGTGGATGCAACCGATCCGCGCGCCGCATTGAGCGATCATCTGACCTTGACTCTGCAACGCGGTGCGCTGCTGCGGCGCTATCTCATCGCCAGCGCGGCACCGGGACATTTCGACGCGCTCACGCTCGGCGATACCAGCGACAACGCACTGCCGAGCGCGCTCGACGGCGTCTGGCAGGAAGACGGCTCAGGCTACCGTGTCGAGTTGCGCCTGCCGCGCGCACAGATGCCGGATCGGCTCGGACTGTCCATGTTCGATTCTGCCGCGCCAACCCCGGAATCGACCGACACACTGCCTTTGCTGCGACTGTCGTCGGCACGCTCGGCGCAATTGGCCCGGATAACGCCGGAAGGCATGCGCGTGCGTCTGCTCAGCGACGAAGGCTGGGTGCTCGGTAGCGCAGGCGCGCTCGCCGGCGCATCCCCGGCCGGCGGCGCGCGCCGGCGTTGGCTGGAAGGATTCGTCTACCGCAGCCTGATCGCGCCCCAGGTCAGCCGTGCCGCGAACTTCGCCCCCGCCCTGCCCCGTCTGGACGCCACCGAGGTCTGGCAGGCGTTGTCGGGCGTCACCGCGACCGCGTGGCATCGCGGTGCGGACGGCGACAATGTCGTGCTGGCCGCGGCGGTACCGCTACAATCCGCCGGCGAAGTACGCGGCGCGCTGCTGCTGGAGCGCACCAGTGCAACCTTGCCGTTGCTGACCAATCGCGCCCTGCTCAGTCTCGGTGGTGCCAGCCTGCTCGCCCTGGTGCTGGCCGGCGGCATTCTGTTCGCGTTCGCCAGCGTGCTTTCCTTGCGCATCCGGCGTCTACGCAATGCGGCCGAACATGCGTTGCGTGCCGGCGGCAAGACCGACTCCACGCTGCCGCTCACGCGCTCGCGCGACGAATTGGGCGATCTGGCGCGCAGCTTTTCGCGCCTGCTTGATGAGTCGGCGGCTTACACCGAATACCTGCGCACATTGGCGAGCAAGCTCTCGCACGAGTTGCAGACGCCGCTCGCAATCGTCAAATCCTCGCTGGACAATCTCGATCACCAGCTGCTGCCAGCGGACGCGCGACCGTATATTGCGCGGGCCCGCGACGGCGCCGAGCGTCTGGGTGCTATCGTGCGCGCGATGAGTCAGGCCAGCCGCATGGAACGCGCGATCGCCGCCGCGGAACCCGAGGATTTCGACCTCACCGCCGTGGTGCGCGGCTGTGCCGAAGGCTATCGACTGCTGCTTGCGCCACGGCATCTGGATGTCGAGCTGCCCGCCGCATCCGTGCCGATGCATGGCGCGCCGGAGTTGATCGCGCAGGCGCTGGACAAACTCGTCGACAATGCGCGCAGCTTCGCGCCGGACGACGGTTGGATCCGGATCACCTTGCAGACGCGCGACGACGGCGCACAAATCTGCGTTGCCAACAGCGGCCCACCCCTGCCGCCCACATTGCAGGAACGCCTGTTCGACTCCCTCGTCAGCGTGCGCGAAGGCGGCAGCCGCGCCGACACACCGCATCTGGGGTTGGGTTTGTTTGTCGTGCGCCTGATCGCGCAGGCACATCGCGGCCACGCCAGTGCGCACAATCTCGACGATGGCAGCGGGGTGGAATTCGCGCTCCAATTGCACGGTATGCCGCGACGGCCGTTGGCGGGTGCCTGACGATCGGGGCTGTCGCGTCCGCGCGCGACTTGCTATCGTGCGCTGCCCCGCACGCCGGACCTCTAGATGATCTCGCCCGACGAATTCGCCGCGCTCGCCGCGCTTGGCCACAACCGCATTCCAGTAGTGCGCGAGGTGTTGTCCGATCTGGATACGCCGCTGTCGGTGTACCTGAAACTTGCCGACGGACCGTACACGTATCTGCTCGAATCGGTCGAAGGCGGCGAGAACTGGGGCCGCTATTCGATCATCGGCCTGCCCTGTAACAAAGTATACAAACTACGCGGACACACGTTGACCGTCGAGGATCACGGCGTCGAAATCGAGCGCCGCGAACTGGGCGATCCGTTTGCCGAGATCGAACGCATCCGCAAGCAATACCAGGTACCCCAACTGCCGCAGATGCCGGAATTCAGCGGCGGTCTGGTCGGCTACTTCGGTTTCGAAAGCATCGGCTACATCGAACCCAAACTCGCGCGCTGGGACCGCACCGATCAGCTCGGCGTCCCCGACGTGCTGCTGATGCTGAGCGAGGAAGTCGCGGTATTCGACACGCTCAAGGGCAGGTTGTACCTTATCGTGCACGCCGACCCGGCACAGCCGCAAGCGCATGCACGCGCACTGCGGCGCCTGGACGAACTTGCGTTCCGCCTGCGTCGCTCCGGCCCGAGCTATCCGGACGTGCTCGATCCGAAGGCGCTGGAGGAAGCCGATTTCAAATCCAGCTTCACGCGCGCGGAATACTGCGCACTGGTGGAAAAAGCCAAGGAATACATTCGCGCCGGCGATATCTTCCAGGTGGTACCGTCACAGCGCCTGAGCGTGCCGTTCCGCGCACGACCGGTCGACGTCTACCGTGCCCTGCGCGCGCTCAATCCATCGCCGTACATGTATTTTCTCGATCTGGGCGGCACCCAGATTGTCGGTTCGTCGCCGGAAATTCTGGTGCGTCTGAAAAAGGGCAAAGTCGTGCTGCGACCGATCGCCGGCACGCGCCGGCGCGGCAAGACCCGCGAAGAAGATCTTGCACTCGAAGTCGAACTGCTGGCCGATCCGAAGGAACGCGCCGAACATCTGATGCTGATTGACCTGGGCCGCAACGACGTCGGCCGGGTAGCCAAGACCGGCAGCGTGCAGCTCACCGAAAGCTTTGTGATCGAGCGCTACTCCCACGTCATGCACATCGTCAGCCAGGTCGAAGGCGATCTGCGCGACGGCTTGAGTTACATGGACGTGCTCAAGGCCACCTTCCCCGCCGGCACCGTTTCCGGCGCGCCGAAGATTCGCGCGCTGGAAATCATCCAGCAACTGGAGCCGCACAAACGCAACATCTACGCCGGCGCCATCGGCTACATCGGCTGGTGGGGCGACGCCGACACCGCCATCGCCATCCGCACCGCCGTCATCCAGGACGGGCAACTGCACGTGCAAGCAGGTGGCGGCATCGTCTACGACTCCGACCCTGCCGCGGAGTGGGAAGAGACGATGAACAAGGGTCGCGCACTGTTTAGGGCGGTGGCGCAGGCGGCGGGGGGATTGTGATGTTTGACACAGGCATTAGAGTCCAATGGCCAAAAGGAGAATTCCGATGACCGGGAATGGCGGGTTAATCAATCTCGGCGAAATTTCTAAGCCAGCAACTGTGCTGATAGAAAGAATATCTGATGCGGTCGGAGGCATAGCTCAGCCGTGGCAAATTAAACGAGTAGCACGAGCCGAGGCCGAGGCCTCGTTGATCCAAGCCAATGCGCGTGTGCAAATATCTGAATTGGAACACCGTGCACTGATAAGAATGATCAGAGAAGAGGGTGCGAAACAAGAAAATATCGAGGTGATAACCGCTCAGGCTGTTCCACAAGTCTCGGATCATGCAACACCTGAAAACATTGAACGCGACTGGCTGACTCAGTTTTTTGATCGCTGTCGGCTAATTTCAGATGAAAAGATGCAGTCATTATGGTCGAGCATTTTGGCTGGCGAAGCGAACGCGCCAGGGACTTTTTCCAAAAGGACGATCGAATTGGTGGCGACGCTCGACAAGCGAGACGCGGAATTGTTTTCGAAACTTTGTTCTTACCTCTGGTTTTTTTTCGGGGTTCCTGTGCCCCTTATCTTCGATGTGACCGATTCCATTTACAAGAACGGTGGTATCACGTTTGACGCGCTGACTCATCTTGACAGTCTGGGGCTTGTAAGATTCGATGGCGTGGTCGGTCACCAGAGAAATGGGGTTCCAAAGCAAATCACATGCCTATACTTTGATCAGCCTCTGGTTATCGAATTTTCGAAGAACGAACAAAATACGTTGCTGTACGGTAAAACTCTATTGACTCAGTCGGGCGAGGAGTTAACGAAGATCGTGGAGGCGAAAGCACTCCCCGAGTTCAAGGATTACGCTACAGGCAAGTTCAAGTCTTTTGGCTACAAGATTCTTTCGTAGCACCTAGGCTGGGCGTAATCGCACAGCGGCGCGGTCTGCCACGAGGTCGGGTCGCAACGGAATTCCTTGCTTCATGTAAGGCCAGGATGGCCGCTAACGGGGCCCCTGCGCCGCGGTTCGCGCACGCAGGAAAGTCCGCAGGATGGCGCGCACGATGTGCGCCAGTTCGTTGCACGTACACGGATGTGCGTTCAACGAACCCCGTTGTGCGCGAACGCACTCGCAGGGCAGGATGCCCGTAGAGCGCGGCGCCGGGGTGTGTTTTCTTTTGGTGACTTTTCTTTGCACAAGCAAAGAAAAGTTACACGCTCCGCCGCAGGCGGAGTGGAAGCACTTTTTGGAAGATACTAGCTCGCGGAACGCGAGTGAAAGGCTCTGCTGTCAGTGGCGTAGTAAGACCGGACCCTCACCCGGCGCTTCGCGCCACCCTCTCCCGGCGGGAGAGGGAAACAGCGCGGAAATGACGAAACGGAAAGGGTAAGGCAGAATGCGCCTTCACCCCAACCCTCTCCCGCACGCGGGAGAGGGGGAGAAAGACATGCTGTTGATGATCGATAATGATCATCGGCATCTCACAGAGTCCAAAGGCGCACAATACCGGCACGGAAATGGCTTGAAATAAGGAACCTTTGTCTACCACCGCCTTCCTTTGTTCATTGTCTTCTCATAGAAATGCGGGTATCGTAGCGGGTATCGAAACTACGATACCCGCATGCGCATGGCGTTAACTAACGCAAGAATCCGCAGCACAAAAGCCGCCGCAACTCCTATCAAACTTGCCGATACCGGCGGGTTGCATCTGGAAGTTCGTCCCAGCGGAGCGAAGCTTTGGCGTTACCGCTATCGCATCGCGCTCAAAGAAAACGTCTTCGCCATTGGCGAATATTTCAACGACAAGCGTGCCGGGCATGTATCGTTGGATGCGGCACGCCACGAACGGGACAAGGCGCGGATACTGGTCAAGCAGGGCGTACACCCCGCGCATCAGCGGCAGACGCAGCGCATGGCACAGCTTGTCGATGCCGCCAACACCTTTGAAGGTGTGGCGCGCGAATGGATTGCCAAGAAGAAAACCGGCTGGACGCTCTACTACACGCGCCAAGTGGAACGCTTCCTTGAAACTGACGTATTCCGTTACATCGGCAATTTGCCCATTCGCAGCGTGACAGCCGCACATTTGTTGGAAATTGTGCGCCGCGTGGAAGGACGCGGAGCCGAAACTGTCGCACTGCTGGTACGGCAATGGTGCTCAGCCATCTTCCGCTATGCGGTTGCGACGCTGCGTGCAGACGGTGACCCGGCGGCGGCGCTCAAAGGTGCGATTACCCGCCCCAGGGTGGCGCACAGCAAGCCGCTCTCACGCCAGCAAGTGGCGATTTTCGTCAAGGCGTTAGGCGGCTACGCGGGGTACCGCACAACCGTCATCGCGTTGCATATCAAGTTGCTGACTTTCGTGCGCACGATCGAACTGCGCGCGGCCGAATGGCAGGAGATTGATTTTGAGCGGGCGGAATGGCGTATCCCTGCCGAACGCATGAAGATGCGAGAAGCCCACATCGTTCCGCTGTCTACTCAGGCTCTGGAACTGCTGCGCGAACTGCGTACTCTGACGGGCGGGCAACGCTGGCTGTTCCCAAACTATCGCCGCCCTACATCCTGTATGACGGCAACCACCCTCAACCGTGCACTCGAGCGCATGGGTTTCAATGGCAAAGGCAGCATCGGTTTTGCCGCACACGGCTTTCGCTCTACGGCCTCAACCATCCTCAACGAAGCGGGCTACCGCCCGGATGTGATCGAGCGCCAGCTTGCGCATAAGGAGCGCAACAAAGTGCGGGCCAGCTACAACCAAGCGGAGTATCTGCACGAGCGCAGGGCGATGATGCAGCAGTGGGCCGACATGATTGAGAGTATTGCGACGGCCAATAAGGTTACCCCAATCAAACGCGAGGTAGCCTGATTGACCGATAATTGCGCTGGACGGGCAGCAAAGATCGCAGGTTATGCCGCCTAGCGACCAGGCAAATAAAGTTCGAAAACATAGATCAGGTAAAACCCGTTCGGCGCGCTCACAACCTTCCCACCCTTACCTGAGCGAATTGCATCTGCAAAAAAAGCGGTTGGTACGTTGGCCGTGAAGTGCAGCGAAGAGAAGTCGAAACCGTCAGCAGACACCCACCCCGAATACATATACCCGACCAAGGTGCCTGGTCCGCGAGGTTCATTTTTGTGGCGCTTGCCCTCGGGGTGCTTGTCCGCCACTGAGCCGTAAGCATCTTTCCATGACGCCCCTTTGTCTAGCTGGGTCTTGATCTCCTCAAGCGCCTTTTTTGCCTCGCGTTCTGCCATCGCATCTTTGGCGATGAACGCAACAGAGCATTGGGAAAACGATCTATTCAGAATCTCTCTGAGTGCGTCAAGTCTCCAGTTTGTTGAGCTTCGATTCGCGATAAGCTTGGAAAACCGAATAAGTCCTTTGTGGTCAACGAGCGTAGTGACCGCTGCTTCAAAAGCTCCCCTTTCGCTTCGCGGATCAAAAATGATCGCTTCTAAAAGAGCGTCGTTTTTAATGCTGAGAATGTACGGGCGTGCTGTAAATACACCTTCATACGCATCACTGTGAATCAGGCTTAGTGGCGGCACGTCACCATTGGGAAATGACAGCAGCGCGTGAGGTACTTCGTCACCAGGCTTCCAATTCTTGATTTGGCCATGTAAATCGCCGGCAGCAGTAACGTCGCCGATAAAAAGTAGCATCAGCATCGCAAGAAATGCGCTCGTGTGCATGACACGTTTCATTGCATTCTCTGGCTACAGTGTGAATTGCCAAAGCACAGCTGTGAATCCGTAACAGCGATGTCGAGCGATAGATTGGTCTGCAAGCTCACGCTCCTCGGTTTGCTCCCTATGGTCCACAAAATTCATTGATGTTCGCAAAATTTGGCGTTCCCGAACTTATAGTTTGAGACGCCACCAGGAACTTTTGCGTAACGGATCGATTGTTCGTATTCAGATTTTCGTTTACACGAAGGAGTGCAAATCGCTGCTTGTCACTTGTCGTGTACATTTCGATCAACCAATAATTGGTTTTATCGCGTTGGCCGATGTCTCGCGTGGGCAAAGATTGCCAAGTCGAAATAGCCGATTTTCTACACAACGAATATCCAACATCTATTAGATGTTTTCTGATCACGTTGACGTATTTGTAGGAAGAATTGCCTGTCTGCAAATCGAACGTGATTCCTTCATCATTTGGAGAACGATGTACAAATTTAACGTTTGTAGCTGATGCAGGTATCTCTATACCGAGGAGTGTCTGATGGGCAGCACAACTAGCCATGAAAGCTGCAACGATGGCAACAAAAACCCTATTTGGACTGAATTTTGACAGCATTTCTCTTTTTATCGCTTTCATGATGGCGGATCACATAGACAGCTATCTGGTGAAGGCTCTATTTCGTGCGTGCCATTCTTTTTTGCGCTCATGGAAGCCTCGCCACCCATACCGACAGGACGTCCGGTTGTTCGAGGAAGCGTAGGATCATGTGGATCGCCTGACCACATATAAGGTCCTTTGCATGTCACGCATAACCATACGCAACGGCAAATATTGTTGTTGATCAGTGTTCCAATAGCTCCAAGGAAGTCTAGGTTGGCCATGACTGAGCCGACTTGAATCCAATGACCTGTGCACTTCGCCAAACCATATTTATCTGCGCCCGCAAAGGAATTTCCTTGAACATAGGTGTACGTGCTAATGCCAGCCTTGAGCCCGATAGGATCGGATTCAATGTAACGGCCGGTTCCCGCTTCATAATCGCGAAAGAAGTTGTAATTGAGCCCCGTCTCCGCATCCGCATATTGGCCGGGTAACCGCACCCTTGACGCGACCCTGCGCCGGCGACGGTGGTTTTGCTTGATGCGGTGCGGGTTGGCGAGGACGGCGAGCATGGGCGTCGATTGTACCAGCGGATTTTTCTCTTGAGGCGCTTTTTCTTAGCGGCGCGTTGGCTTTCGCGCGCAGGGATGCGCGCATAGATGCACGCAGGGACGCGACCGATGTTGGCAGTCCCTGCCGACTGGATCCCGGCCAATCCCTGGCCGGGATGACGACCGCGGTTAAAGGAAGATCGCCGATGCCGGGCGGTGGGATGCCGCCCGGCGAAGCGCTTATGGCTGCTGTGTGCGTTTGCGCTGGAGTTGCACGAGCTTCTTGCGCAAGATGCGTTCGCACAGATTAGCGATCTTGATCGCATCGCGATCGTAGAGCGTGAGCGATCCGTAATGGGTAGTGAGCACTACCTGGCCGCGGTGCATGTCGCGCACCTGCTTGGACAGCGCGTAGCCGATCTCGTCTTCGTTCATGGGATTTCTCCGTCAGGCCCGCGACCGGAACCGGATCGCTGTTGGCGGGAGAACTCCAGCGCCGCGCGCAGGCGCGTCAAGGATTCGCGCAGCGAACTCGCATCGTCCTTGACGCGCCGAGCACGGCGCTACACTGACACGACACCAGCGAACCACTTCCTCGACCGCCACGCGAGCGCGCGCAGGAAGCGCGCGTGGCACACACGCACGGACGCGACCGATTCAAGAGCGAGCGGCTAAGCGAAGAACCTGCAAGCGTGCTTGCCCCTTCACGGTCGGCTTGAACCGCGCAGCGGTTAAGCCGCCGCACGACGAGCCCAAGCAAGCCAGGGACGGCGCGCAGGCGCAGCGCAGGGATAGCTGGTTCTTGCCGCGTTGGGAACGCGGCACCGATGAGGGACACGGATGGCCCTGCGGCCATTTTGCATAGTGCGGGTTGTGCGGTCCCACCACTTGCACCTGCGATGACCTTTGCTACGAAGCGACGCGTCGATAGGTGCAAGTGGTGGGGCGAACTGGCCGGCTGGCGCGCGCGTATACAAACGGTTTTGTATACAAACACAGCGCGCGTGCCAGACGGACAGCGCATAACGGCGCATTATGTAAACATGGCCGCGAGTGAAGGCGCGCGAGCGCAGCGCCGCAGGCGCGTAGCTGGCGCAACTGAACTGACAAGCAAAAACGGCATGAGCGAAGCTGATGCAGACGACCGCGAGGCAGGAGCCGAGCGAGCCTGGGCGAAGCAAGCCGCTCAACGAAGATGGCCACGGAGGGCCAGAGGCAGCCGGCGCGGCGCTTGCGGCGTGGAGCGACGAGGGAACGTGGCGACCGAGAAGCGCAGCGCATGCAAGCGTCCGTGACGGCGTGGGATGCGATCGTGTGTCCGGATCAGTCCGGCGATACGGTGTCGCTGCCGGCTTCGACCGCTTCGCTGTCGGGCGTGGTCTGCGGCGCATCGCTGCGTGACGTGCGCATGCTGCGCGCCGGGTGCGTGCGCTCGTAGACGTCGCGCAGTTTCGTCATCGACACGCGCGTGTAGATCGTCGTCGTCTCGATGCTCGCATGGCCGAGCATGGCCTGCACGTAGCGCAGGTCGGCACCGTTCTCCAGCATCATCGTCGCCATCGTATGCCGGAACAGGTGACACGAGCCGGGTTTCTCGATGCCAACCGCATCGAAGTAAGCGCGTACGCGATCCGTCAGCCAGCCTTTGCGCAGCGGCTCGCCGTCATCGCCCAGGAACAGCGCCATCTCGTCCACGCGCGTGAGCAACCCCGGACGCACGTCGGCCACGTAACGGTCGATCCACGCGCAGGCGCGCGCACCGATCGGCAACAATCGATCGCGGCGTCCCTTGCCCTCGCGCACCATCAGCGTGCCCTGCAACGTGTCCACGTCGTACAGCGTGAGATGCATCAGTTCCAGACGACGGATGCCGGTCGCGTACAGCGTCTCCAGCAGCGCCCGGTCGCGAATGCCCACGTCGCCGAACACGACCGTCTGCGCCAGCACGCGCTCGACTTCCGCACGCGTCAGGATCGCGCTCGGCAAGCGCCGGTGCACGCGCGGCAGTTCCAGTTCCGAGGCCGGGTTGTACGCGATCCAGCGCTCGCGCGTGAGCCAGCGGAAGAACATCTTCACATCCGTCAACCGCACGCGCTGCGTGGCGAGCGTCAACGGCTGGCCGTTGGGCTTGCGCCAGTAGTACAGATGCCGGCGATAGCGTTCGACGCTGTCGCGTGTGACCTGGCCCGGCGCGTCCATGCCGCGCTCGCCGCACCACGCCAGGAACCGGCGCAACACCGCCGCACGGCCTTCCACCGTGCGCTCGCTGTCGCCGCGCACGAGTGTGGCTTCGAGGTAGCGCGCCAGTGCGTGTTCGATCGGCGTCATGGTGCCGCGCTGCCGTTACGATTCGATCGCGCGCGGCGCTTGCCCGGTCGTGGGGTTGGAGCAGCCAGAGCAGCAACTAAGGAAGAAGCCGCGTCCGCACGCGCGTTGCAGGGATTTTCCGCACCCGGCGAACGGGGGGCGAACGGCAGGCGAGTGGCAGGTGAACGGGGGGCGAAGTCGTCGCCTGCCCCCGGCGAGGTTTGTATCGTACTGCCATCGCG
>JBOHYL010000111.1:0-9874 GCA_050737915.1 Rudaea sp. | reverse complement strand
GCCGGCGTTGGGGTCATCGACTTCCAGGCCGCGGCCATGGAGGACGTTGCTTGAAATCGTCGTCGCGGTGCCCGAGGAATTGCCCGTCACCGTAGAGAAGCGCACACGGATGTCGTGCACGCCCGTCGTGATCGTGTTGCCGCTGATCGTGCCGACGCCGTTGTCCATGTCGACGCCACTGCGCAAGAACACGCCGTTTGCAGGATCGGCCAATCCGCTGATCGTGTTGTTCGTCACCGAGACATTGGATCCGGTACCGAGGCCGATGTTTTGCGAATTGCCGTTGTCGTCGTTGATGCTGATCGCATTGCGCCAGGAATATTTCGAACTCGCACCCGAGTTGCTTTGCGACGTGACGAAATCGTTGCCGTCTATGGAAAGACCGTCGACGAAACCGTTGGCGATGATGGCTTCGGCGATGAAGGTCTGGTCCATGTCGAATTCGAGGTTTTGCACCTGCACGTTCTTGGCGCCAGGGATCACCAGCAGCGCCTGATTGACGCTGCCGGCGGAGCGTTTGATCACCGGCTTGTTGTTCGGATCCTCGCCGACCAGTTGCAAGCCTTCCTTGGCCACGGTCAGCGCTGCACCGCTGGCAAGGTCGTATTCGCCACCAGCGATATTGATCTTGTCGTAAGGGTTTGACTGCGCGATCGCATAGGCGATGGTCTGACAAGGAGTTGCCTGGACGCTGCAATCGCCCGAATCCACACCGTCGGCCGTTGCGACCCAGCGGTCGAATTCGAAACTAGTTGCGTAGGATGCGCCGCTGTCGGGCAGCGCAGATACATCGTCGAAATAAAATCCAACCGGGCGATTGGTGACCGAATACGTACCCGCGTCGCAACGGTTCGAACAGTCCGGGTTCTCTGCAACGCGATAGCCGATCCGGTTGATTGCCACTTTCGTTCCGGCAGTGGCGAAACTGCCATCGTAATAGGCGGGTTCCCAGCTATAGGCGTTCACGACCGACCATTGCTGAGTCCCGTCGCTCGAATAAAGGCTTACGGCAACCACGTCGTTGTCCTCGCCGGCCACGAACGTGACGTCTTCGACCACCCGATACCAAGCGCCACGCTGCAAATCGGGCGACGTGTTGATCACATAATTCTCATCATCGAACGGTGGCGCACCGACCACACCAGCCGACGGACTGATACCGACGGTACGCAGAGTGACGTGGGTGCCGTCGTCGCGCATGTCGGCATAGGTCATGCGCCGACCGGCCACGTCCGTCAGTGACGTCGATACTTGTCCGCCGGTGTTTGGGGCAGTGGGCGCCAATACCCAGAACGTGAACACGACGTGGTTGCTCACCGCGGAAATGCCATCGCTTGTCTGCGTTCCACTCTCGCCAACCGCCGCGAAAGCCGGCGACAACGCGTGATTCACCACTCCGTTATGAAACCAGTTTGAAATGCGCCATGCGTGTGCGCCGTCGTGCGCGATGCCGGTAGCGATTTCCTCGTCCAGTGCTGCGTTGGAAGTCCACCCCTCCTGACCATTGATCGAGGCATTGAGCAGACGATCGTCGCTGGCCTGCCAGCCGCCGCCCGGCGCGGGTGGACCTTGACCGGCGATGAAGGGCCCAACTTCACGGCCTTGCAGGGGAACGGCGCTGAACTCATCCGCCCGCGCCTGTACGGCCGCGCCCAGCACGATGAGCGATGCGCACGCGATGACGGCGCGACGGAATGCGGTAAAAACGTCCATGATCCAACCCCCTGCTTCGATTTTCTTGCGCCTGCGCCGCGGCACGCGCGGCAACCCGTGCGGCCAAGCGTCGATGCCGAGAAAACTCCGCAGCGGATATCCCGTGCCCATCCAACGTGCCGCAAACCACAGTCAACCATACTCCTCAACTTCGGTATTCGACAACAAGATTTTTCCCCGAGCCGGTGCTGGCGCAGCGGCACGCCATGGCATCTCGGCCTGGTCTGCCATAGACTGGGACGTTGTGCCTTTCATCCAGCTGCCCATGCCGTACCGACCGCCCCGCAGGTTTCGCCCCGCATTTATCGCCGCCGTGCTGTTCACCCTGACTGGCTGCGGCCGCCAGCCGGCCGTTCCGCTGAGCGCGGCTACGGCCGCGGAAACCGTGGCGGTAGTGGATTCGGGCAGCGACGCTGGCCGTGTCTGGTCCATTTCCTACCCGTCACTGCGCCCGCAATGGCACGTTCTGGACAAGGCCATCCGTGATTTTGCCGCGACACAAAAAAAGCAGTTTCTGGACGCGGGCAGTGATTCGCACCCACCCAGCCCTGCGTATTCCTTCGATCTGAAATTCGCCGTCGCACGCCAGACGGCGGATTTCATCAGCGTCCTCGCCGGTGGCAACGAGTTCATCGGCGGCGCGCACGCTATGCCCATCGTCGCCAGCTTCAATCTGGATACGGCCAGCGACAAGCTGGTCGGCATCGAGGATCTGTTCGCCGATCCAAGCACGGCATTGCAGGCGCTGAGCGCCGAATGCCGGCGCCAGCTCGAAGGCCGGTACGAGGCGAAGCTGCGCGGCGAGTCCACGTCGATGACGCCACAGCAGCAGGCCGTGGATAGTGCGTACATGCGTGGCTGGATAGAAAAAGGCACCGCGCCCACGGCTGCAAATTATCGTGTGTTTCTGGTCGATGGGCTCGAGACCCGCGCCATCGGTCTGACCTTGATTTTTCCACCGTACCAGGTCGCCGCCTACGCCGACGGGCAGCAACAGGTGGAAGTGCCTGCCAAGGTGTTCTACGCGCAGCTCAAACCCGAATACCGCGATGCGTTCGCGATCGATACGCAGGCGGACAAGCTTTCCGGCCGTGTGCGTTGACCGGTGCGCTGCTGCCGACGCTGTATTTTGTCCTTGCCGCGATCCTGATTCTGGTCGGCATGGCCGGCGCGGTCGTGCCGATCCTGCCCGGCGTGCCGCTGGTGTTCGGCGGAATGCTGCTGGCCGCGTGGGCGGATCATTTCCGGCATGTCGGTGCGTTCACGCTGACGCTGCTCGGCGTACTCGCTGCGCTCGCGCTACTGGTAGATTTCGTTGCCGGCCTGCTCGGCGCCCGACGCGTTGGCGCGAGCCCGCGGGCGTTGTGGGGAGCGATGTTCGGTACCCTGGCCGGGCTATTCTTCGGCTTGCCCGGCCTGCTGCTCGGGCCGTTCCTCGGCGCCGTGGCGGGAGAATTGTCCACGGGCAGAAAGCTCAACCACGCCGCGCGCGTGGGCATCGGCACCTGGATCGGCCTGCTGTTCGGCACCCTGGCCAAACTCGCATTGTGCTTCACGATGCTGGGGATTTTTGCGCTCGCTTTTGTTCTTTAACGCGACAAATGCTTGATCGCCGCCGTGGCGGCCTCGCGGTTCGCATCATCGAACACACTCACTGCGACTTCCGCAATCGTGCCGGCATCCAGACAACGCACGTTCACATCCACACCATCCGGATTCGAGCGCGGAATGTAGAACGATTTCACTCCGCACACGCGACAAAAGCGGTGTTTGGCGACGCCGGTATTGAACGTGTACTCGGTCAGAAACTCCACGCCGTCGGTCAAACGAAAACACTCTGCCGGTACAATCAAATGCAGAAACGCCGTCATGCGGCAGATCGAGCAGTTGCATTCGAGCGCGTCGATACGCGCGGGTGCGTCCACCTCGAAACGCACGTGCCCACAATGGCAACCGCCACGATATACGACCAGCGCGGTCATGCCTGCGGCAGCACGTACCAGAGCACGGCCAGAAACTGCAGCACACTGCCGCCGAGCACGAACAGGTGCCACACCGCGTGGTGATAGCGCAGGCTGCGCCATCGATAGAACAACACGCCGGCGGTGTAGCTGACGCCGCCGCCGAACAACAGCCATAATCCGGGCGCCGGCAACGCCGCAACCAGCGGCTTGAGCGCGACCAGCCCGATCCAACCCATGCCGATATACAACGCGATCATCGCGCCGCGGAACCGGCATAGCGCAGTCAATTCGAAAAACGCACCGATCGCGGCCAACGTCCAGACGACCGCGAACAGGCTCCAGCCCCAGGCGCCGCGCAGCGCGATCAGCACGAACGGCGTGTAGGTTCCGGCGATGAGCAGAAAGATCGCCACGTGATCAAGCGTGCGCAGCATGCGTTTGGCATTAGCATGGCGCACACCGTGATACAAGGTGGAAGTGGCATAAACCAGGATCAGGGTGACACCGTAGATCGTGCACGAAGCGATCTCGCGCAGACCACCGGTCGTGCTGGCCGCGGCGGTGAGCAGCACCAGTCCGGCAATGCTGAGCAGCAAGCCGAAACCGTGGGTCAGCGAGTTGGCCAGCTCTTCGCCGGCGGTGTAGCGCGCCGATTCGATCGTCATGCGCGCACACTAGCGGGAATTGTGCGGTGCGGCAAATCCACTCGAGGTGGATGTCAGAAACGGACGCGGCGCCCCGCAGGGTGCCGCGCCACCGTATTGCCTGCTTCAATGTGCCTGGGTGATCGTGAACTTGCCGAACGAAATGCCGAGATTCACGCCTTCGCCGCTGCCGGCCAGCGCCAGCGAGACATTGCCCTTGGTCAGTGCCTGGGCAATTCCGGACTTGACCACGCCGGCGTTGGCTTCGCCCTGGGCGTAACTGCCGAACAGTTCGCCGGTGTCGTACACCTGCGAGAACTTGCCCTTGCCATCTTCGACCTTGTATTTGCCGGCGGTCAAGCCGCCACCTACAGCGACGATGTTGACGCGGAAACTGTGGCCATTGTCGCAGGTAATGGTGCCGTGGCCCTCGGCATGCTTGTAGATCGCCGCCCAACCGGTCAGGTTGAAACGCATTTCGCAATCGATCTGGCCGGCCGCATTGGCGCGCGCCGAGTACAGCGCGGACGCGGCCAACACAGCGGTCGCAACTATCGCGGAAACAGTACGCATGGCGATTCTCCTCGTGGTGAAACCGCGGGCAGTCTCGCGCATGCGGGCTGAACACACAACAACCCATACCCAGAATCGCGGAACTTTTCCCGCCGCCGCGCTAAGCTACCGGTTGACGCTCTACAAGGAGCCTGCCATGTCCACCTTCGACATTCTGGTTCACCTGCGCGATACCCAAGGCCAGTCGCAGGCCGCACGCGCCGCCATCGCGCTCGCCAAACGGCTGGACGGATACCTGTACGGACTGTATGTCGCGCCGCTGGGCGCCGTCGCCTTCAGCACGCCGGAAACCGTCGTGTTCCAGGTACACGAGGCGGATCGACTGTACGCGCAGGCGCAGACGCAAAGCGGCTGGTGGCGCGACCTGCTGGCCGCGCACGGCCGCGCTGGCGACTGGTTGGTGGCGCAAGGCGATGCGGTTGAAGCGCTGTGCCATTGTGCGCGCTGGTGCGATTTTGTCGTCGCCGAGCGGCCGACCCTCAATCCGGATGCGCCGACCGGCTGGGGCACGGTGTCGCGCACCGTGTTCGGTGCCGGGGTGCCCGTGGTCGTGGTGCCGGAAACAGCGAAGGTCGAGGCGCTGGGCGAGCGAATCCTCGTCGCCTGGAACCATAGCCGCGAAGCGATGCTCGCGATCCACGGCGCACTGCCGCTGCTGGCGTCAGCGCAACAGGTCGTGGTCCTGGATGGCGCCGCGCAAAGCGACGAACTCGGCGTGCGCCATCTTCCGCAAGTGGATCTACCCGCATGGCTGACGCGACACGGCGTCAACGCGCAAATCCGCGCATTCGCACCGAAAGGCGACTTTGGGGCGAACATCCTCGTCGAAGCCCGGCAAATGTCGGCCGATCTGATCGTAATGGGCGCCTGGGGACATTCACGCATCGCCCAGCTTGTGCTTGGCGGCTCCACGCGCTACTTGTTCCAGAACGCCGATATGCCGTTATTCGTGGCGCACTGACCCCGCTTGTACGGACGGCAGGTGCAAGATCGCGCGCAATTTCGTCTCAACCTGTTGCGGCTCGTCGCTGCCGCTGCGCCGGTACACGATATCGCCACGGATATCAATCAGAAACAATCCCGGCGTACCCTTGACGCCGTATTGCGCGGCGATCGCATCGCCATTGCGTACCAGAGTGAAGGTCAAGTGTCGCTGCCGCAACGTCGCCGCAGGATGGCCGTCGTCCATGATGTCGATGGCGTAGACGTCGAGCCGGTCCTTGCCAGCGGCGTTGTATACATTTTGCAAATACGGCATCAGCGCTTCGCAATACGGACACCACGTCGCCCAAAACAGCAGTAGCGTCGGCCGTCGCAGGTGCTGCGGATCAAACGTGATCGTCTTGCCGTCCGCACCTGTACCTTGCCAGGCGTGCGCTCGCGTCGCGCTCCACACCGGCGCCGCGAGCAGGCAAGCCAGCACAACCGGGATCCAGCCGCATCGACGCATGGTGCTCTCCTGTCGCGTGATGCAGAATAGACCGCAGCCAAGAGCGATTGCTTACGTCATGAGCGAACATCACGCGACCATCCACTGGCGCCGCAGCATCGCGGCCTTCGCCAAGGGGCACTATCCGCGCACGCACGTCTGGCATTTCGATGGCGGCGCGACCGTGCATGCCTCGGCCTCGCCTGACATCGTGCCGGCACCATGGTCCGACGCCGCCGCCGTCGACCCCGAAGAGGCGTTCGTCGCCGCACTGGCGAGCTGCCACATGCTGTGGTTTCTGTCGCTGGCGTCGGCGCGCGGCTTCATCGTCGACAGTTACGAGGACGAAGCGATCGGCCATCTGCGCGAGACGGCACCGGGCAAGATGATGATCGCCGAGGTTGTGCTGCGCCCGCGGGCAAGTTTCGACCCGGCGAACGCGATCACACGCGAGCAACTGGACAGTCTGCATCAAGGCGCGCACGAACGTTGTTTTCTGGCCAATTCGGTGAAGACGCGCATCCGGATCGAAACGCGCTGAGGCTGGCGCAATCGCAATGCGCCGGGCATGCTAGTGGCATTGACCTGCGGGGATATCCGATGACCACTGACGCGCCGCGCACCTATCGTTATTACGACTTCATCCTCGGCGCCTTCGTCTGCGTACTGTTGTGCTCGAACCTGATCGGGCCGGCAAAAGTCGCACAGGTGCATTTGCCGGTGATCGGCGAGTTCACGTTCGGTGCCGGCGTGCTGTTTTTTCCGATCTCGTACATCTTCGGCGACATCCTCACCGAGGTGTACGGCTACGCCCGCGCGCGGCGTGTGATCTGGTCGGGCCTGATCGCTCTGGTGTTTGCCTCGATTATGGCCACAGTGGTGGTGAAGCTGCCGCCGGCTGCCGACTGGCACGAACAAGCCGCGTACGAAAGCATCTTCGGCCAGACTCCGCGCATTGTGTTCGCCTCGATCGCGGCGTTCTTCTGCGGCGAATTCGTGAATTCGTATACCTTGGCAAAAATGAAATTGTGGACGAAAGGTCACGCACTGTGGTCGCGCATCATCGGCTCGACCATCTGTGGCGAAGGTGTCGATTCGTTGGTGTTTTACCCGACCGCGTTTCTGGGCGTATGGGACGCGAAACTGGTGTTTACCGTGATGGCATCGAATTACGTGCTGAAAGTGCTGTGGGAGATCCTCGCCACACCGCTGACCTATCGCGTCGTCGCCGCGCTCAAGCGCGCCGAACACGAGGATTACTACGACCGCGGCACCGATTTCACGCCATTTGCGCTGGGCGCGTAATCTTCGTTAGTCCAGCGCATAGCCGAACTGCTGGCGGAACTGGTCGGCGAATTCCGCATAGGTGAAACGCTGGTTCTGGGTGCCGGGGTGCTCCACTTTCAGCGCGCCCATCAGCGAGGCCATGCGCCCGCAGGTGGCCAGGTCCATATCCTTCATCAACCCGTAGATCAACCCGGCACGGTAGGCATCGCCGCAACCGGTCGGATCGGACACACGGCGTTCGTGTGCAGGCGGGATATCGAACGTCTTCTTCTTCGTGTGGATCAGCGAACCCTTCGGCCCGCGCGTGACGATGTAGGCCTTGACGTGTTCAGCAATCTGCTTTTCGCCCCAACCGGTGCCCCGCTGCAGCAGATTGGATTCGTAATCGTTGACCGTGACGTACTGCGCCTTGTCGATGAACGCGCGGAACTCCTCGCCGTTGAACAGCGGCATGGCCTGGCCGGGATCGAAGATGAACGGGATGTTGCGCTCGGCGAATTCGGCAGAATGCTGCAGCATCGCCTCGCGCCCATCCGGACCGACGATGCCGAATTTCACGTCCGCTACGTCGCGCACGTGGTTCTCGTAACTGCGCATCATCGCGCCGGGATGAAACGCAGTGATCTGGTTGTCGTCCAGATCCGTGGTGATGAACGCCTGCGCGGTGAACAAGTCCTCGATGACCTTGACCTGCGACAAGTCGATGCCGCAGCGGGTGAAGTGCTCGCGATAGGGGCCAAAATCCTGGCCAACCGTGCCCATCGGCACGGGATGGCCGCCAAGCAGCTTGAGGTTGTAACTGATATTGCCTGCGCAGCCGCCGAACTCGCGGCGCATGCGCGGCACCAGAAAGGCGACATTGAGCATGTGCACCTTGTCCGGCAGGATGTGGTTCTTGAACTGGTCCTGGAACACCATGATGGTGTCGTAGGCGAGCGAACCGCAGATAAGAGCTGACATGATTTTCCCGCAGGTTATGGATTCAACTTTTGCCGCAGCAATGCGTTGAGCTGCTGCGGATTGGCCTGGCCGCGCGTGCGTTTCATCACCTGGCCGACGAAAAACTGCAATAGTTTATCCTGCCCGGCGCGATACGCGGCCAATTGCGCGGGAAATTCGGCCAGCATGGCGTCAATGGCGGCGGCGAGCGCACCGGTATCGGAAATCTGGCGCAGGCCGCGCGTGGCAATAACGGCGTCAGCGTCGCCCTCGTCGGCCCACATCGCGGCGAACACGTCTTTGGCGATCTTGCCCGAGATCGTGCCGTCAAGCACGCGCGCGACCAGATGCGCCAACGCGGATGCGGATACGCGCGAGGCCTCAATCGGCAACGCCGCTGCGTTCAGTGCCGCGGCCAGATCGCCCAATACCCAGTTCGCGCACAGTTTCGCTGCATCCGGCAGCGCTGCCAGCATCGCCTCGAAATAGTCGGCCGCGGCCTTGTCCATGCACAATTGGGTGGCATCGGTTTCCGGCAGGCCAAGCGATTCGATGTAGCGTCGGCGCCGCGCATCGGGTAATTCCGGCATGCGCTTGTGCACGACGTCAATGTCAGCTTCGCTCACCACGAGCGGTGGCAAATCCGGATCGGGAAAATAGCGGTAATCGTCGACGTCTTCCTTGCTGCGCATCGGCAGGGTGCGATGCGCAGCGGCGTCGTACAGGCGCGTTTCCTGCACAATCGTCTCGCCGTTTTCCAGTGCGCGGATCTGACGCTCGATCTCGTATTCGATCGCTTTCTCGACAAAACGGAACGAGTTCACGTTCTTGATTTCTGTGCGCGTTCCGAGTTTCGTCGCGCTTAGCGGACGCACGGATACGTTCGCGTCGCAGCGAAATGACCCTTCAGCCATGTTGCCGTCACAGATACCGAGCCAGCGCACGAGCGTGTGTACGGTGCGCAGATAGGCAACGGCATCCTGCGCCGAATGCAGCACCGGTTCGGATACGATCTCGAGCAAGGGCACGCCCGCGCGATTGAAATCCAGTCCGGTAGCGGCGTGGAATGCATCGTGCAAGGATTTGCCGGCATCTTCTTCCAGGTGCGCGCGCTGGATCTCGACTGCGAGCATGCGCCCATCGTCGAGAAGCACTGGCAAGGTGCCAGCGCTGACGATGGGAAATTCGTACTGACTGATTTGGTAGCCCTTCGGCAGATCCGGATAAAAGTAATTTTTGCGCGCAAATATACTTTGCCGCGCGATCGTCGCGTTCACTGCCAGACCGAAACGGATCGCCAACTCCAGCGCGGCGCGGTTCGGCAC
>JBOHYL010000110.1:0-8204 GCA_050737915.1 Rudaea sp. | reverse complement strand
TCTCGGCACATGATCGTGCGCATACCATCCGCACGGCGGTGCGCGCGGACGCCAAGCCTGCCGATCTGGTCCAGCCGGGCCACATCTTCCCGCTTGCAGCGCAAGCGGGCGGCGTGCTCACGCGCGCCGGTCACACCGAGGCAGCGAGCGACCTTGCCGCACTCGCCGGGCTTGAGCCTGCCGGCGTACTGGTGGAGATACTGGCCGAAGACGGCAGCATGGCGCGGCGTCCGCAACTGGAGAAGTTCGCCCAAGCGCATGCACTGAAGATCGGCAGCATCGCCGACCTGATCCGCCATCGCCTGCAAACCGAAAAAACCGTGACGCGCGTGTTCGAGCGCGAGGCGGCGACGGAATTCGGCGCGTTTCGCCTGGTCGGTTATCGCGACACGCTGACCCGGTTGCCGCACTTTGCCCTGGTATGCGGCAATGTCGACGACGGCGAGCCGGTGCTCGCGCGCGTGCATGTGCGCGACACCTTGTCCGACGTGTTGCATCTGACCCGCGCCGAACGCGGGCTGTCGGTCAGCGCCGCGTTGCATCATGTCGCCCGCGCCGGGCGTGGCGTGGTCGTCGTGCTCACCGATGCGGACGAAGCCGCCGCGGCGCTGGACCGACTGGCACAGCCCGATGCGGCACTTGGCGCTGATCCCGCACTCGAATGGCGGCGTCACGGCATCGGCGCACAAATTCTCGCGGACTTGGGTGCGCGGCGCCTGATCGTGCTCGGCACGCCGCGGCGTTTTCTCGGCCTTTCGGGCTTCGGACTGGACGTGGCCGGCTACGAGCAGGCGACGTAAACGATGCGGACCGCAGCCCCCCGCGGCGTTCGCTACTACGGCGGCGGCGGTTTCAGCGGCTATGATCAGGCCGCACTGGCTTACGTGCGCGCCCTCGTCAATGCCGGTGTCCCGGTACAGTGGATCCCGCTGGATTGGACATCGGAACGCATGCAAGCCAGCAGTTGGATACAGCCGGATGGTCGCCGGCGTCTGCTCGAGCAATGCGGTACATACGGCAACTTTGCGGATCTGCCTGCGTTGGTGGAACGCACTGCGGATCCGGTTGCGCATGATATCGTCATTGCGCACGCGCCGCCGGAATTCTGGCCGTTCGCGTTCGAGACCGGGAAACGCAATATCGGCTGCACCGTGTGGGAAGCCGATCGCGCCCCGGCACATTGGCTGCCCTTGATGCGTCAGGCCGAGCGCGTGATCGTGCCTGGCGAGTTCAACCGTCAAACTTTTCTGCGCAGCGGCCTGGACCGGCCCATCGCCGTGGTGCCGCATATCCGTCGGCATCGCTGGTGCGAATTCCCACCCAGCGCTGTCGCCTCCGCACGCGCGCGCTTGGGTATCGCGCACGGGCATCGCGTGTTGTATACGATCAATGCGTGGAATCCGCGGAAGAATCTGCCCAACACGATCCGTGCATTCGCGCACGCGTTTGCGTCGGGTGATCCGGTGACATTGTTGATCAAGACCGGCGCGCATGGACACGCGGGCGCACCGTTTTATTCAAGCCTGCCCACGCGCGAGCTGACTGTGCAGGCGATGGCCGCAGCTGCCGCGGAAACTGGTCGGCCGTTGCCGCGCATTGTGCTGCACGATGCGCAACTGGATGGCGACAGCATCGACATGATCCACGCTATTGGCGACATCTACCTGTCCCTCACCCACGGCGAAGGTTGGGGCCTTGGTGCATTCGAAGCAGCCACGCTGGGCAAGCCGGTGGTAATGACTGCTTGGGGCGGGCAATGCGAATTTCTCGGCGCCGACTGGCCCGGGGCGGTGCCCTATATGCTGGAATCGGTGCCGCTGTGGCCGCCGCTACGGCCTTCATATTTTCCCAGCCAACGTTGGGCCGTACCGGATGTGGACGTCGCGGCAAAGTTGTTGCGTCAAATCGTGACCGAGCCGGAGTCCGCGTTGGTCGTTGCGCGCACGATCCGCGAACGCATCGTGCGTGAATACGCCGAACCGGTGGTAATCAACGCATTGCTCGAGGCGATCGCATGACTCCCCGCCGCGAATTCCATTTCGTTTTCGGTTTGCGTGAGCAGAGCGAACCGTTGCATATCCTGCATTATCTGTGTCTGGCTTCGTGCCGCGCGGTGAACCGGCCGGACGCGATCCATTTCCATTACCGGCACGAACCGTTCGGGCCGTGGTGGGATGCGATCAAGCCGCACTTGTGCCTGGTGCGCGTACCGGAAAGCGTGCAGGGCTTTGCGCCGCAGCGTTATGCCGACAGTGACGAAGGCCGCCTGATCGAGCGTCTGGGCCTGGGTTACGCGCACGAGACGGATTTTCTGCGCATGGATATCCTGCTCGCGCATGGCGGCGTGTATGCGGACATGGATACCTTGTTCGTGCGGCCATATCCCGAAGAATGGCTGGCCGAGGATTTTGTCATCGGCGACGAGAATGCACCGCGTGCAGCAGACGGGTTGTCGCGCCCAACCCTGTGCAACGCGGTGATGTTCGCGAATCCCGGATCGGCGTTCGTCAAGCGCTGGCGCGAGCGCATGACGGCAGCATTCGACGGCAGCTGGAGCGGGCATTCCAGCCACGAAGCCGCACGCGTCTGGAAGCGTATGCCCAAAGCGGTGCGTGTGCTGCCGCGGGAATATTTCTATCGTTACGGCAGTTCGGTGGCCGGCCTGCGTACGCTATTGGAGGAAGCCGACGCTGAGCATGCGGATTTGTACAGTGTGCATCTGTGGGCGCATCTGTGGTGGGACGCAGCGCGCACGGATTTCTCCCCTGTGCATGCCGGTCAGATAGACGAGCGTTGGCTACGCGAACGCGAATGTACGCTGGCCCGTCTGGCCCGACCATTCCTCGACATCTAGCAGGCAATATCCAAGACGCCTGCTTCGTGCGGCATGCGCAGTGCCCCGAAGCCAGGCTGGTATTCGGCTAATCGGTGCCGCAGCATGTGCTCGCGCTGCAGCAGGGTGGCCACCCCGAGCGCCTTCGCGCGCGAAATCGCCGCGTGGTGCACGCTGTCGAAGGTATTGGCGCCGTGGTAGACGTACACCGAACACCAACCGGCGTCGCGCAGGCGCGCGATGCGCTCGCCCTGGCGCAAAATCTTCAGCAGGACGTCGGTGTCCTCGCCGCGCGCCAGTTCCGCGTAGCGCGGCATGCGGTCGCGTCGCCCGAGCAGGGTGCCTTGCACAACGTTGAGCGGATACGCCTCGCGATTCCAGTCGTCCCAGTACAACTCTGCGCGTGCGGGAAACCAGTGCAACTGGTCGGTCAAGAAGGCAAACGCAGCACCCGCTTCACGGAGCGCGCGCCATTGCATGGACAGTCGCTCAGGATGATAGCGGTCGTCGTCGTCCCACTGGCATATGTAATCGCCCGTCGCCGCGTCAACGGACTCGTTGCGCGCGCCGCCCAGCGTGCCGCCCGGCAGCCGGCGCAGCACGCGTACCGGCGCTGTGTGCACCTGCTCCGCGAGCACACATAGGTCGGCTTGCAATAAATCATCGCCGTCGTGCAATACGATCAATTCGCGTTCAGCGTGTGTCTGCGCGGCGAAATCCCCGATCGCCAGGCGTGCCAGCGCCAGACGCGAAGCTTGGGTTATCATCAGGCAACTGATCATCGCGCGGGATTGTAGTCCACGGATGCACAAAATCAGCTACATCCTGACTTGGCGCGATGGCGAAGGGTCGCAACGACGCGATAATCTGCTGGCGGTGCTGGCATGGTTGGCGCGCTATCCGCAATTCGAACCGATCCTCGTCGAGCAGGATGTCGCCCCGCGTCTGTCCGGCGTGCTGCCGCATCCGGGCTGCACGCATCTGTTTGCCTACAATCCCGGTGCGTTCAACAAAAGTTGGGGCTTGAACGTCGGCTTTCGCCACAGCCAGCAGGCGTGGCTGGCGTTCGCCGATGCCGATATCGTATTGGGCGATGCGCTGCTCGAGACCGCGGAGCATCTGGGCAGGGGCTATCAGACGATCAAGCCGTACCGGCGTTTGCTCGATCTGGACGAAGCCGAAAGCACGCACGTTCGCGCGGGCGAATTCGATTGGCTGCCGCAGCGCACGGACGCCGCCACACCGAATCGCGAGGGCGTGGGCGAAACCATTTGTTTTGCCGGCGGCGTATTCCTGATTGCGCGCGCTGCTTTTGTGCGCATAGGCGGCTGGGACGAACGCTTTCGCGGCTGGGGCGGCGAGGACGACGCAATGAGCTATCGATTGGAACGCTCGCGCGTGCCGGCAATTGAGCTGGATCAGCGTCCGGCCTTGCATCTGGCGCATCCACGACCACGCGCGACCACGTTCGAGCAGCCGCATTACGCCGCCAACCGCGCCCTGCTCGAAGGTTACCGGCAACTGGACGATGCGCAACTGGAGCGCCTGACCGAAATCCAGTTGCAGATTATCGGCCACCGCGAAAAGTACCGCCCCGGATGAACGCCATCGCGCCACGTCTGTTAATCGGCACGCCGGCCTACGGTGGCATGATGCATAGCGACTACGTCAGCGCCCTGTTGCAATATCAGCGCGCCGGAGTCGATTTCGCGCTGATGAGTATCGGCAACGAAAGCCTGATCACGCGAGCGCGCAACACCATTGTCTCTGAATTCCACGCTCGTACCGAATTCAGTCACCTGCTGTTTCTGGATGCCGACGTGTTGCTGCCAACCGCCGGCCTGCGGCGCATGCTCGATAGCGGCCGCGACGTGATCGGAGCCGCGGTCGCGCTCAAGGGCCGTAATGCCACTGGCGGGCGCATGTTCAATATTGGCGCGTTACAGGGCGAGGAAGGCCCGCTGTACAAGGTTGAGCGCATCGGTACGGCGGCGCTGCTGTTATCGCGCTCAGCAGTTGATACGCTGGTTGCCGATGCAAAGCGCGAAGGTCGCGTCTATTCGCGCGGCTATAGCTTGCGCGGTATCGATTTGCGCGCCCGCGTCCAGTACGACATCTTCCGCACTGGCGTGGTCGGGGACGAATACCTGTCCGAAGATTATTGGGTCTGCCGCGAGTTGCGTCGGCTGGGATTCCAGGTGCATCTGGACCCGACCATCGTCACCCGCCATTCGGGGATGATGGAGGCCTAGTCCGATTTCGGGCTTGAGCACCGCAGTCGGGTAAACTAGGCTTTGGCATCCGCCGTAAAAGGAAACGCTTGTGCCGGATTTCGCCGGCGAATTGCGCGCCACACAACACGCGCGCTTCGCCATCGTTGCCAGCCGCTGGAATCCGCGCATAGTCGATGCGTTGATCGAGGGCGCGCGCAGCGCATTCGCGGCGCACAATGTAGCCGCGGACGCGGTGGACGTGGTGCGGGTTCCCGGCGCGTGGGAAATCCCGCAGGCGGCAGCGAAACTGGCGCGTGGCGGCAGGCACGCGGCAATCGTGGCGTTGGGTTGCGTGGTGCGCGGCGACACGCGTCATTACGAACATGTCGCCGACGAGTGTGCGCACGGCTTGATGCGCGTCGCGCTTGAACACAATGTGCCGGTGCTCAATGGCGTGCTCGCGGTCGAGCGCCATGGTGACGCGCAGGCGCGCGCCGGTGGCGCGCACGGCAACAAAGGCGAAGATGTGGCCCTGGCCGCACTGGAAATTGTGGATTTGTGGGCAAGAATTGGGTAGGGCAGACCAGGATAGCCGCTGTTTGATTGTCGCGATCAAGCGCGTTCGCAAAGGAATAGTCATGACCGAACAGCACCGTTCCGACGGCATCGATCCGGCCGCGCGTTCGCGCGCGCGTCGGCGCGCAGCGCAGGCCGTCTACGCCTGGCAGATGAGTGGCAATGCAATGGCCGCCGTGATCGATGAATTCCGTCACGAGCAGGACATGGAAATCGCCGACCTGTCCTATTTCGAGGATTTGCTGCGCGGCGTCGAGCGCCATTGCGCGGACCTGGATGCCGCGCTCACGCCGTTCCTGGACCGCGACATGGCGCGGGTCGATCCGATCGAGCGCGCGGTACTGCGCATTGCCGCCTACGAGCTGCGCCACCGCCCGGATGTGCCGTACCGCGTCGTGCTGAACGAGGCGATCGAGGTCGCCAAGCGCTTTGGCGCCGAGCACGGCCACACCTACGTTAACGGCGTGCTCGACAAAGCCGCGCGGGACTGGCGCAGTGTCGAGGCTGCGCACGGTTGACGTGAAAGAATTCGATCTGATCGCCGTCCTCCGCGCGCGCTGCGCGATCGCGCGTGACGATGTGTTGCTCGGCATCGGGGACGACGCGGCTCTGCTCGCGGCACCTACGCGGCAACGGCTGGCGGTGAGTACCGATACGCTCGTCGCCGGCGTGCATTTTCCACAGGGTGCAAGTGCTTACGCTATCGGCTGGAAGGCGCTGGCGGTAAACCTGTCTGACCTTGCCGCGATGGGCGCCGAGCCGGCGTGGGCGACACTCGCCTTGACCCTGCCGCAGGCCGACGTGGCATGGGTGGAGGGTTTCGCCGATGGCTTCGCCGCGCTGGCGCGGCAATTCCACGTCGCCCTGGTCGGTGGCGATACGACCCAAGGTCCTTTGAGCATCACGGTGACGATTCACGGCTTTGTTCCAGAGGCTGTGGCTCTCACACGCAGTGGCGCGTGTGTGGGCGACGGCGTGTTTGTTACCGGTACGCTCGGCGATGCGGCGGCAGGCTTGCGCTTGCGCGAAGCCTCCGGCGGGCTGGGTCACGCCGCATTGCTGGCGCGTCTTGAGCGGCCGACGCCGCGCGTCGTGCAAGGCTTGATTCTGCGCGGTAGCGCCAACGCCTGCATCGATATTTCCGATGGACTGGTTGCCGATCTTGCGCATATCTGTGTCGCCAGCGGCGTGGGTGCGGAAATCGATGCGGATGAGGCTCCCGCATCGCCGGAACTGCTGGCGACGTTCGATGCGCAGATGCGCCGCGAACTCCAGCTTGCCGGTGGCGACGATTACGAACTGTGTTTTACCGCCGCCGAATCTGCGGCGGCTACGCTGCTCGGCGATCTGGCGCGCAGTGGCTGTGGCGGCACGAGGATCGGCCGCATCATCGCTGGATCCGGCGTGCGTGTACACGATGCACAAGGCCGCCCAGTCGCCGTGCCGCGAGGCGGCTGGGAGCATTTCGCATGAGTCTTGATGTCGACCAGCGCCATGCCTTGCTTGGCCATCCCGCCGGCTGGATCGCCTGCGGTTTCGGTGCAGGCCTGAGTCCATTCGCGCCGGGCACGGCCGGCTCGCTGGTTGCGTTGCTGGCGTGGCTGGCATTGCGGCAATTGCCGATTGCGTATTACGCGCTGGCGCTGGCGCTGGCCTTCGCGTTGGGTTCGTGGGCGTGCGAATGGGCGGTGCGCAAGTTGCGGATCGCGGATCCCGGCGCCGTCGTATGGGATGAATTCGTCGGTCTGTGGATCGCGCTGGCGCCGCTGGTGTTGTGGCCGCGTGGATGGATGTGGATTTTTGCAGGCTTTGTCCTTTTTCGCATCTTCGACATCGTCAAGCCGTGGCCGGTATCGTGGGCGGATCGCAAGCTGCATGGCGGTTTTGGGGTGATGCTCGACGATGTGCTTGCCGGCATCTACGCAGGCATAGCGCTGATGCTGCTGCGCTTGGCTTGATGCACTGAACTCCGCACGTTCCGCGCGGTCGGATACACGATCGTTGTCGCGTCGCATCCGGCGCAGGCAATCCGCTTCATGCAAGGAAAACATCATGACTGCAGACGAAGTCCGTCAACGCGCGTTCGCCATGCCCATCGACAACCCGGCTTACCCGCCGGGCCCGTATCTATTCACGAATCGCGAATATCTGGTGATCACCTACCGGACCGATCCCGATGCGTTGCGTCGCTGCATCCCCGAGCCGCTGCAATTCACCCAGCCGCTGGTCAAGTACGAATTCATCAAAATGCCCGATTCGACCGGTTTCGGCGACTACACCGAATCGGGTCAGGTGATGCCGGTGAGTTTTCGCGGTGAGCAAGGCGGTTATGTGCGCATGATGTATCTGAACGATCATCCGCCGACCGCCGGTGGCCGCGAATTGTGGGGCTTTCCGAAGAAAATCGCCGAACCCAGCCTGAGCGTGCACAAGGATACCCTGGTCGGCACGCTCAGCTATTCCGGTATCCGCGTGGCGGTCGGGACCATGGGCTACAAGCACCGCGAATTTCCTGAAGCCGAGGCGGTCGCAGCGATGCAGGCGCCGAGTTTCCTGCTCAAGATCATTCCGCACGTCGACGG
>JBOHYL010000109.1:0-6373 GCA_050737915.1 Rudaea sp. | reverse complement strand
GGCACGCCGAAGCAGCCGCTCGGCATGCCGGCGGCGCGTTTCCTGCGCGAGTTCTGGCAGAAGCGACCGTTGCTGATCCGCGGTGGGTTTCCACATTTCCACAAGGCGATATCGCCCGACGATCTGGCCGGACTCGCCTGCGAGGAAGCCGCGCTGGCGCGCATCGTGTTGCACGACGCGAAGCGCGATACGTGGACGTTGCGCAACGGCCCGTTCGCCGAGCACGATTTTGGGCGCTTGCCAAAAACGCGCTGGACGTTATTGGTGCAGGACGTGGACAAGTGGGACATGGACGTAGCCGCGTTGCTCGACGCGTTCGCGTTCATCCCGAGCTGGCGCGTGGACGACGTGATGGTGAGTTATGCGACCGACGGCGGCGGCGTCGGTGCGCATGTGGATCAATACGACGTGTTCCTTGTGCAGGGCACGGGCCGGCGGCGCTGGCGCATCAGTGTCGATCCGCGCGCGCCGAAAGATTTCCGCGACGATACCGAACTGAAGTTACTGCGCGAATTCACGCCGACGCACGACTGGGTTCTCGAACCCGGCGACGCGCTCTACCTGCCGCCGGGCGTGCCGCACGAAGGTGTCGCCATCGGCGAGTGCATGACACTCTCCGTCGGCATGCGCGCGCCGTCGCAGGCGGAACTACTGCTGGATTTCGCCGAATATCTTGCCGAGCCGCTGGGCGAGGAACAGCGCCTTTCCGATCCGGATTTGCGCCCCGTGCATGCGCCGGGTGAGATCGACTTGGCCGCGCTTGCGCGCGTGCGCATGGCGATGCCGCAATTTTCCGATGTGGATATTTCCACACTGGGCGACTGGTTCGGGCGTTTCATCACCCGCTACCGCAGCGCGCATGCGGCAATGTCGGCATCGCGCCCACTCGCGCCCGCACGACTCGCGGCGAAGCTGGCAAAATCGCGTCTGCTGCGCAATCCGTTCAGTCGCTTCGCCTGGATACCCGTGAGTCGCGGCGCGGCGCTGTTCGTTGCCGGCGAACGCTTCGAGTGTCCGCTGGCACTGGCAAAAGCCTTGTGCGCAGACCGCGAATTCGACGGTGTCGCTCTCGCTCGCATGGCCGGCAAATCCGGAACGGCGACTCTCGCGGCGTTGGTCGATGGCGGGCATTTGCGGCTTTTGCGTGGACGCTGAATAATCGCCGCATGATCCCCACCAATTTCTCCGTCGCGCCGGTCGACTGGAACAACCAAGACGACCGCGACGCCTGCCGCGCGGTGCGCGACCAGGTTTTCATCGTCGAGCAACAGGTGCCGCGCGAGGACGAATGGGATGCGCTGGACGCGCACTCACGCCACGTGCTCGCGCGCGATCTGGCCGGCGATCCGATCGGCACAGGCCGGCTGACGCCGGAATGCAAAATCGGGCGTATGGCGGTGCTGGCGGACTGGCGCGGCAGACATGTCGGCGAGGCGATCCTGAATCTGCTCATCGAACAGGCGCGTGGGTTGAATTATCCCATTGTCGAAATGCACGCACAGACGCATGCCGTGCTGTTCTACGAGAAATTCGGCTTCGTCAAATACGGCGACGAGTTCGAGGAGTGCGCGATCCGGCATTTTCACATGCGTCGCGAACTCGAGCCGGCCGTCCTGCCGGAACGCCCGCCCCCGCCACCACGTCCCGAGGTGCGCAGCGTTGCCGTGGAATCGCGCGAGCAGGCGCTGGCGGAAACCCTGCTGCTGATCGGCGCGGCCAAACGCGAGCTGTGCCTGTATACGCGCGATCTGGATCCAGGCCTGCTCGAAGCCGAGCCGGTTCTGGAAGCGCTCAAGCGCGTGGCGATTTCCGGACGCGGCGCCAGCATCCGCATCCTTGTGCAGGATACACGTGCGGTGACCGCGCGCGGCCATCGCCTGTTGCCGCTGGCCCAGCGCCTGCCCAGCGTATTCGCGCTGCGCACGCCGGTACAGGACGACGATCTGCAATACCCTTCCGCCTTCCTGATCAACGACACTCGCGGCTACTACTTCCGCGTACTCGGCAATCGTTTCGAGGGGGAGGCGGTGAACTACGCCCCCGGTCGCCACGCGCAGTTGCTGGAATACTTCAATCAGGTCTGGGAACGCTCGGAGACCAGCGAGGATTTGCGGTTGTTGTCCCTGTAGCCGTTCGCACGTCTCGCCATTGCGCAACGCAACAAACCCCGCGCATCGCGTATAATCGCGTGTTCGTGCGTCCGCACCCCGCGGACACCCAGAATCCACACGGCTAAATAGCGTGAGCGCCACTCTTCTCCAGCAATTTGCGGCTTCATCCCAACTGTCCGGCAGCAATGCCGGATTTATCGAAGCCCTGTACGAGAACTGGCTGCGCGATCCTTTCACCGTGATGCCGGAATGGCGCACGTATTTCGATACCTTCCACGGCCGCGAAGCTGGTGACGTGCCGCACGCGGATGCGATCGCGCGGATCGAGGCGGCGCAGAAACTCAATGGTCACACCCGTGCGGCGCTTGCCGCGCCGGTGAGCGACGCACAGGCACAGAAGCAGGCAGCTGTGCTCAAGCTGGTCACGGCGTATCGTTCGCGCGGACATCTGGCCGCGGATCTCGATCCCCTGGGCATGGCGCAGAAACTGCCCGCCCCTGATTTGGAACCGGCATTCCACGGCCTCGGTGCCGCGGATATGGATACGGAATTTTCCACCGGCGCGCTGGCCGGGCCGCAGCGACTCACGCTGCACGGCCTGATTGCCCGACTCAAGGCGACGTATGCGACCAGCATCGGCGCCGAGTTCATGCACATCAGCCACACCGAACAGCGGCGTTGGGTGCACGAGCGCCTGGAAGCCGCGGCCGGACAGTTCGGCCTGGCCGTCGCAGAACGCAAACACACGCTGGAATTGCTCACCCAGGCCGAAGGGCTGGAGCGTTATCTGCACACCAAATACGTCGGCCAGAAGCGCTTTTCGCTGGAAGGCGGCGACAGCCTGATCCCGTTGCTCGACGAACTCGTGCGCCGCGGCGGCGAGGACGGCGTGCGCGACATGGTTATCGGCATGGCCCATCGCGGCCGCCTGAACGTGCTGGTCAACACGCTGGGCAAGGCACCACAGAAACTGTTTGCCGAATTCGAGGGCAAGTACGAACACACCGAAGATCCGGCGCATTCGGGCGACGTCAAATACCACCTGGGCTTTTCCGCGGACGTAAAGACGGCTGGACACACCATGCATCTGGCGCTGGCGTTCAACCCCTCGCACCTGGAAATCGTCAATCCGGTGGTGGCAGGTTCGGTGCGCGCACGCCAGATCCGGCGCAAGGATATCCAACAGGAACAGGTGCTGCCGGTCCTGATCCACGGCGATGCCGCACTCGCCGGGCAAGGCGTCAACATGGAACTGCTGAACATGTCGCAAGCACGCGGCTTCGGCGTCGGTGGTTCGATCCACATCGTCATCAACAACCAGATCGGCTTCACCACCTCCGATCCGCAGGATGCGCGCTCCACCCTGTACTGCACCGACGTCGCCAAGATGGTCAACGCGCCAGTGCTGCACGTGAACGGCGACGATCCGGAAGCGGTGGTGTTCTGCGCACGCCTGGCGTTCGACTTCCGCGCCCGATTCAAACGCGATGTGGTGATTGATCTGGTCTGCTACCGCCGCCACGGCCACAATGAAGCCGACGAGCCAGCCGCAACGCAGCCGCTGATGTACCAGATCATCCGCGCGCGTCCGACTGCACGCGAGCTGTATGCGCAACAACTCGCCGCCGACCGCGTGATCGCCGCCACCGATGCGCAGCAAATGATCGACGCCTACCGCGCCAAGCTCGAGGCCGGCCAGCCGATTGCGCCACTCGACCCCGCATTCAAGGACGCGTTCGCCGTGGACTGGACGCGCCACATCGGCGCGCGCCTGGACCAGCAAGTCAAGACCGGCGTGGCGAAGGACAAGCTCGCCGCATTGAACGGGAAAATCCTGACTCAGCCCGCGGATCTGGCACTGCACCCGCGCGTGGCGAAGATATACCAGGATCGCCTCGCGATGGCGGCGGGCAGCCATGCGATGGATTGGGGCTTCGCCGAGAACCTCGCCTACGCCACGATCATCGACGACGGCTATGACCTGCGCCTGGTCGGGCAGGATACCGGCCGCGGCACATTCTTCCATCGGCATGCCGAACTGCACGACCAGAAGACCGGACACATCCATGTGCCGCTGGCGGGCGTGCGCCGCGATGCCAACGTTCACGTCATCGACTCACTGCTGTCCGAAGAAGCGGTGATGGCATTCGAATACGGCTACACCACTGCCGATCCGCACACGCTGACGATCTGGGAAGCCCAGTTCGGCGACTTCGCCAACGGCGCACAGGTCGTCATCGACCAGTTCATCGCTGCCGGCGAAGCGAAATGGGATCGCCTGTGCGGACTGGTGTTGTTCCTGCCGCACGGTTACGAAGGCCAGGGGCCGGAGCATTCGTCGGCGCGCCTTGAGCGTTATCTGCAACTGTGTGCGCTGCACAACATGCAGGTGTGCGTGCCAACGACACCCGCGCAGATGTTCCACATGCTGCGCCGACAGATGCTGCGCGATTGCCGCAAACCGCTGATCGTGCTGACGCCAAAGTCCCTGCTGCGCCACAAGCTGGCGGTATCTACTCTGGACGAACTGGCCAACGGCCGTTTCCAGCTCGTGATCCCGGATGCCACCGCCAAGGCCGGACAGAAGGTGCGCCGCGTGGTGTTGTGCGCGGGCAAGGTGTATTACGACCTCGTTGAGGATGCGGCCAAGCGCAATCTCGCCGATGTAGCCATCATGCGCGTGGAACAGCTGTATCCGTTCCCGCGCGACGACGTGAAGGCCGAGCTCGCCAAGTATCCGGCGGCGCAGGAAATCGTCTGGTGTCAGGAAGAACCGATGAACCAGGGCGCGTGGTACCAGATCCAGCATCACCTCGTTGCCTGCCTCGGCGACGGCCGCTCGCTGCATTATGCCGGCCGCACGCGCTCGCCGGCGCCGGCTGCAGGACACTTGCCCACACATATCGCCGAACAAGCCGCGTTGGTCGCGCAGGCGCTGACCGAAACGGCGGGAGCCAATCATTCCGCGGATTGAAGTGCGGTCCGGACGACCGCTCCTTGATTTTCGCATTCATGGACGAATCTAAAAATACAGTTCAAAGGAAATAGTCATGACCCTCGAAGTCAAAGTCCCGATACTTCCCGAATCGGTTTCCGATGCGACCATCGCGAGCTGGCACAAGAAGCCGGGCGATGCGATCAAACGCGACGAAAACCTGGTCGATCTGGAAACCGACAAGGTAGTGCTGGAAGTACCCGCACCCGTCGACGGGGTGCTCAAGGAAATCAAGCAGCAGACCGGCGCGACCGTAACCAGCGGCCAGTTGCTCGCGGTCATCGAGGAAGGCGCCACTCCCGCCGCATCCGCAGCGGCGCCCGCAAAAACCGAGGTTCCCAAAGCCACACCAGCCGCACCCAGTCCTCCGCTCTCAGCGCCCAGCCCTGCTTCCGGCAAAGCCGAACTTTCTCCCGCTGCGCAGCGCGTGGCGACGGAGAACAAGATCGATCCTGCCCAGGTACCCGGCAGTGGCCGCGGCGGCCAGGTCACAAAAGAAGACCTGGTCAACTTCATGCGTGGAGGTACGCCGGCGGCAACGGCCGCGAAAGCGCCCGCACCCACCGCAGTGCCGACGCCGGGATCGCGTCCGCAAGAACGCGTGCCGATGACGCGAATGCGCGCCAAGATCGCCGAGCGCCTGATGCAGTCGAAAAACTCCATCGCCATGCTGACCTCGTTCAACGAGATCAACCTCGGCAAGGTCGCGGCGATGCGCAAGGAACTGGGCGAAGCGTTCGAGAAGGCGAACGGCATCAAGCTCGGCTACATGAGCTTCTTCGTCAAAGCCGCCTGCGAGGCGCTCAAGCGCCATCCCATCGTCAACGCCTCCGTCGACGGCAACGACGTCATCTATCACGGCTACCAGGATATTTCCGTCGCCGTGTCCACCGACCGGGGCCTGGTCACGCCGGTGCTGCGCGATGCGCAGTCCATGAGTTTCGCGGACGTGGAAAAAGCCATCGCCGCCTATGCCAAGGCCGCGCGCGAAGGCGGATTGAAACTGGAAGATCTGCAAGGCGGCACGTTCACGATCACCAATGGCGGCACGTTCGGTTCGCTGTTCTCCACGCCGATCGTCAATCCGCCGCAGAGCGCGATCCTGGGCATGCACACGATCAAGGAGCGCGCGATCGTCGAGAACGGACATGTGATCGCCGCGCCGATGATGTACGTGGCGATCAGCTACGACCATAGCATCGTCGACGGCAACGACGTCATCTATCACGGCTACCAGGATATTTCCGTCGCCGTGTCCACCGACCGG
>JBOHYL010000108.1:0-4602 GCA_050737915.1 Rudaea sp. | reverse complement strand
GTGGTCGAGGAACCTGCCGGCAAGCCCGCGGTCACACACTACCGGGTGCGCGAACGTTTTCGCGCGCATACGCTCATCGAATGTCGTCTGGAGACCGGGCGCACCCACCAGATTCGCGTGCACATGGCGCATGTACGCCATGCGCTGGTCGGCGATCAGACCTACGGCGCCGGCCTGAAACTGCCCAAGGGCGCAGCGCCGGAATTGGCCGCGGCGTTGCGTGATTTCCGGCGTCAGGCGCTGCATGCCGAAAAACTGGAATTCGCCCATCCTGCCGATGGCCGTACCATCAGCGTAAGTGCGGAAATTCCCGCCGATCTGCAGACGCTGATCGCGGCCTTGCGCGCCGACGCCACGGCGCATATCGACGCAGGCGGGCGGAGCGCGCGATGAATCCGGACGCAGCTGGCGCGCTCGTCACGCCGGTTTGGCCCGCGCCGGCACGAGTGCATGCTCAGGTCACCACGCGGCGCTTGCCGGGCGTGTCGCAACCACCATTCGATGCGTTCAACCTCGGCCTGCGCTGCGGCGAAGACGCGGTTACCGTGCACGCCAATCGCGCCTTGCTCGAACGTGCGTTCGCCCTGCCGTCCGCACCGCGCTGGCTGCGTCAGGTGCATGGCACGCGTAGCGTGCGCATCACCGAAGAAACGCACGATGAGGAACCCGAGGCCGATGCCGCCTTCACCCGGCAACCCGGTGTGGTGCTGGCGATCCTCAGCGCCGATTGTCTGCCGATTCTGTTGTGCGCCGAGGATGGCGGCGAAATCGCCGCGATCCATGCGGGCTGGCGCGGATTGGCCGCGGGCGTGATCGAAGCCTGCGTGCAACGTCTGGCCACGCCGCCAGGTCAACTGTTCGCATGGTTGGGGCCGGCGATCGGGCCTCATTCCTACGAAGTGGGCGATGAGGTACGTGCCGCATTCATCGCGCACACTGACGCTGCCACGGCCGCATTCGCGGCGACTCGCCCCGATCATTGGCAGTGCGATTTGTATGCGCTCGCCCGACAACGCCTGCATGCGCTCGGCGTGGCGCGCACCTTCGGCGGCGACTTCGACACCCGCACCGATGTCCGTTTCTATTCCTTTCGTCGCGACGGCGCGCGCAGCGGACGCTTTGCCAGCATGATCTGGCTTGAGCCGGCTGCCGCAGCGGCTTGAAGCGGGCGCTACGCGGCCGCATCTTGTCGGCATTGCGGCGTACGCTGCGTTCTTTTTTTGGTGGAGACATTCCATGCGGATGGACAAACTGACTTCGCGGTTCCAGCAGACGCTTGCCGATGCGCAGAGTCTGGCGGTCGGGCGCGACAACAACATGCTCGAACCAGCGCATTTGATGAGCGCGTTGCTCGAGCAGCAAGGTGGCTCGACGCTGCCGTTGCTGGCCCAGTCCGGGGTCAACGTGCCGCTGTTGCGCCAGCGCATCGGCGAGGCGCTGACGGCGTTGCCGAGGGTCAGCGGGCAGGAGGGCAATATCAATGTCTCCAGCGATCTGACGCGTCTGCTGAATCTCACCGACAAGCTCGCTCAGCAACGCGGCGATGCGTTCATCGCCAGCGAATTGTTCGTGCTGGCAGCGCTCGACGACAAGGGTGCGGTCGGGCAAGCATTAAAAGCGGCGGGCGCGAACAAGGCGAATCTGGTAGCGGCGATCGAGAAAATGCGCGGCGGTGAAAAAGTGGAAAGTGAGAGTGCCGAGGATCAACGTCAGGCGCTGGAAAAATACACGATCGACCTGACTGCGCGCGCAGAGAAATCCAAACTGGATCCCGTCATCGGCCGGGATGAGGAAATCCGCCGCGTCATCCAGGTGCTGCAGCGGCGCACCAAGAACAATCCGGTGCTCATCGGCGAACCTGGCGTTGGCAAGACCGCGATCGTGGAAGGTCTGGCGCAGCGCATCGTCAATCACGAGGTGCCCGAAGGTCTGCGCAACCGGCGCGTGCTATCGCTGGATATGGGCGCGCTGATTGCCGGCGCGAAATTCCGTGGCGAGTTCGAGGAACGCCTCAAAGCGGTGCTCAAGGATCTGGCCAAGGAAGAAGGCAACATCATCCTGTTCATCGATGAACTGCACACGATGGTCGGCGCGGGCAAGGCGGAAGGTTCGATGGATGCCGGCAACATGTTGAAGCCTGCGCTGGCACGCGGCGAACTGCATTGCATTGGCGCCACGACGCTCGACGAATACCGCAAGTACATCGAAAAAGATGCGGCACTGGAACGGCGCTTCCAGAAAGTCTTCGTCGGCGAACCGAGTGTCGAGGACACGATCGCCATCCTGCGCGGCTTGAAAGAACGCTACGCCGTACATCATGGTGTGGAAATAACGGATCCGGCCATCGTCGCGGCGGCCACGTTGTCGCACCGCTACATCGCCGATCGCCAATTGCCGGACAAGGCCATCGACCTGATGGACGAAGCAGCAAGTCGTATTCGCATGGAGATCGACTCCAAACCGGAAGAACTCGACCGGCTGGAGCGCCGCCTGATCCAGTTGAAGATCCAGCGCGAGGCATTGAAGAAAGAAAAGGACAAGGAATCCAAACAACGCCTGGCCGATCTGGAAGCCGACATTGCCAAGCTTGATCGCGAATTTTCCGACTTGAACGAAGTCTGGAAAGCGGAGAAGGCCGCCGTGCAGGGCACCACGAAAATCAAGGAACAGATCGAATCGTTGCGCGGCGAGATCGAATCCGCGCAGCGCCACGGCGATTTGGCAAAGGTGGCGGAAATCCAATATGGGAAAATTCCACAATTGGAAAAACAGCTCGCCACCGCACAGGAAACCGAAGCCAAAGGCTTTACCCTGTTGCAGCAGCGCGTGACCGCCGAGGAAATTGCCGAAGTCGTTGCGCGCTGGACCGGAATCCCGGTGTCGAAAATGCTCGAAGGCGAGCGCGACAAGTTGCTGCGCATGGAAGATGCGTTGCACACGCGCGTAGTCGGTCAGGACGAGGCCGTGCATGCTGTTGCCGATGCGATCCGGCGTTCGCGTGCTGGCCTGTCCGATCCGAACCGGCCGAACGGTTCATTCCTGTTTCTTGGCCCCACCGGCGTGGGCAAGACCGAGCTGTGCAAGGCGCTGGCCGAATTCCTGTTCGACTCGACCGACGCGCTGGTGCGCATCGACATGAGCGAGTTCATGGAAAAACATTCCGTGAGCCGCCTGATCGGCGCGCCGCCGGGTTACGTCGGCTACGAGGAAGGCGGCTATCTGACCGAAGCCGTGCGTCGGCGCCCGTATAGCGTGATCCTGCTCGACGAAGTGGAAAAAGCCCACCACGACGTGTTCAACGTGCTGCTGCAGGTGCTCGACGATGGCCGCCTGACCGATGGCCAGGGCCGCACCGTGGATTTTCGCAACACGGTGATCGTGATGACCTCGAACCTGGGCTCGCAGCAGATTCAGGAATACACCGGTGGCGGCGAAGAGGACTACACCAAGATGAAGGCCGCGGTGATGGGTGTCGTGCAGGCCCACTTCCGCCCGGAATTCATTAATCGTCTCGACGAGATCGTCGTGTTCCGTGCGCTCGACAAGGCGCAGATCCGCCAGATCGCGCGCATCCAGACGCAATACCTGGCCAAGCGTCTCGCCGAGCGCCAGTTGACGCTGACGCTATCCGACAAGGCGCTCGACCTGCTCGGCAACATCGGCTTCGATCCGGTCTACGGCGCGCGTCCGCTCAAGCGGGCGATCCAGCAGCAACTGGAAAATCCGCTGGCCCGGGAAATCCTCGAAGGCAAGTTCCAGCCCGGCGACACGGTGGCGGTGGATGCGGCAAACGGCCGGCTGGTGTTCGGCAAGGGGGCGTGATGGTTACGCCCCATCCGGTGTTCGATCTTTCGATTTTCTGGATGGCCAAATCCGCTTGATCAACTTTCATCAGTCCTTGACCAGTTCCACGCGACGATTCTTGGCACGACCACGGCTGCTGTCGTTGTCAGCGATGGGTTTGTCCGGTCCGTAACCTGCCGACTTCAGCCGCCCGGCGGCGATGCCTGACTTCACCAGTGCCGCGACCACAGCGGCGGCGCGCTGCTGCGACAGTTCGACGTTGTAGTCGTGCCCGCCGACGTTGTCGGTATTGCCATCGACCGAGAGCTTCAGGCCGGGGTTGCCCTTCAGCAGCGCCACCACCTGCGCGACGATGGGCGCGGCGTCCGGCCGCAGCGTGGCCTTGTCGAAATCAAAGTTGATGTACAGCGCAACGTGGCCGTCCTTGTCCAGCGCGGTTTTCATGGCGCCGGCGTCCGGCGGCTTGATGGTGGCCTGGAAAGCCTTTTCCTCGATCACATGAATCACGACCTCGTTCAAGTTGCTGTCGGCATCGATCTGCATCCAGATCGCCTGGCCGTGATCGTCATAGCGCGCGACTATCTCGTGATCACCGCTGGACAGGGCGGTCGCACCGAGTGTTTTCAGTGCACTCCGGTAGTTCTCCAGGATTTCGATATTGCTGACCTCGGGCGCGCCCTTCTTGAGGTCGTAGGTCAGGTCGAAACGGGTGCCCTGCACATTGACGTCGTTGTCGCCGTCGGCGCTGTGGACGCGAAATTTGTGCTGGTCGAAATGCACCTTGTTGGGCTTGCCGGC
>JBOHYL010000107.1:0-1606 GCA_050737915.1 Rudaea sp. | reverse complement strand
GGCGGGTATCTTTACCCGCGGGATGCAGAAATTCCACTTAACCGACTGTACAGATTTGCGGGGCCAGCTCTTCTTGCTGCTCGCCGTGGTGCAGGTGCTCGGCGTGCCGATGACCTCGATGCTCGCGGTGCTGGGTGCGGCGGGGCTGGGTATTGGTCTGGCGTTGAAGGATTCGCTGTCGAATATCGCGTCGGGCCTGATGCTGGTGGCGCTGCGGCCGATCCGGGTGAACGATGTCGTCACCGTTCATGGCGTTACCGGCACCGTGGAGGCGATCAACATGTTCCAGACCCGGCTGCGCGGCGCGGATAACCAGACCATCACCTTGCCCAATTCGCTGATCACCACCGATTCGATCATCAATCTGACTCCGGATACGAAGCGCCGCATCGAACTGGTGATCGGCATCGGCTACGGCGACGACATCGACCTGGCCCGAGCCACCGCGCTGGATGTGATCCATGCCGATTCGCGCGTACTGGCCGAACCGGCGCCGAATGTTCTGGTTTACGCGCTGGCCGACAGCAGTGTGAATCTGGGCATTCGCTGCCACGCCGGCAATGCGGATTATTTCCAGACCAAATGCGAACTCACCGAAGGCATCAAGAAAGCGTTCGATCGCGCCGGCATCAGCATTCCGTTTCCGCAACGCGACGTGCATATCAATCCGGGCGCAGCCGCGTTACCGGAGAACTGACCGTTGCGCGGACACTGCCGCGTTATCGGGCCGCGGTCATGCTCAACTCGTGCACGGCGTCGATCAACACGCCGAGGTTGTCCGGATTCACCTCCGGCGTGATGCCGTGACCGAGGTTGAACACATGGCCCGGATGCGCGCCGAAGCTGGTCAGCGCGTTTTGCGCTTCGCGTCGGATCGTTTCCGGGCTGGCGTGCAGTACAGCCGGATCGAGATTGCCTTGCAGCGCGACGCGATCACCGACGCGCGTGCGCGCGTCGCCGAGCGCAATTGTCCAGTCCAGGCCCAGCGCGGCGCAGCCGGTGGCGGCGAGCGCTTCCAGGTGCGAGTTGGCGCCTTTGCTGAACAGGATCAGCGGCACATCGCGTACGGCTTTGTCGCTTTGTAAACTTTGCGCAATTTGCGTCAAATAGCGCAAACTGTACTCGCGGAACATTCCCGGCGCGAGCAGCCCACCCCAGGTATCGAATATCATCAGCGCCTGCGCGCCAGCGGCGGCTTGCGCGGCCAGACACGCGGCAACAGAACGCGCGACGACATCCAGCAGCTTGTGCATTGTGGCCGGATCATCCAGCGCCAGTGCCTTGGGCCGGGCAAAACTCGACGAGCCCGCACCTTCGATCATGTAACAGGCCAGCGTCCATGGACTGCCGGCGAATCCGATCAGTGGCACTTTGTTGTGCAACTCGTGCCGGATCAAACGCACCGCGTCAATCACGTAACGCAGTTCGGATTCCGGATCGGGCACGCCGAGTTGCTCGATGTCGGCGCGGGTGCGCACCGGCGTGGCCAGACGCGGGCCTTCGCCTTCGTTGACGCTCAAGCCCAAACCCATCGCATCGGGAATGGTGAGAATGTCGGAAAACAGGATGGCCGCGTCCAGTGGATAACGCGCGATCGGTTGCAAGG
>JBOHYL010000106.1:0-41056 GCA_050737915.1 Rudaea sp. | reverse complement strand
GCACCGGCGAGCGCACGGTCGAAGGCTTCTTCCGCACCCGGCCCGGCATCGAGCAGGCCATCGCGCGCGGCATCGCGTACGCGCCGTACGCCGATCTCGTGTGGTGCGAGACCTCCAGACCCGACATCGGCGACGCACGCCGGTTCGCCGAAGCGGTGCTCGCGCAGTATCCCGGCAAGCTGCTGGCGTACAACTGTTCGCCGAGCTTCAACTGGAAGCAGAACCTGGACACCGACACGATCGCAAGCTTCCAGCAGCAGCTCGCCGCGATGGGCTACAAGTTCCAGTTCATCACCCTCGCGGGTTTTCACGCGCTCAACTATTCGATGTTCCACCTGGCCCATGGCTACGCGCGTCGGCAGATGAGCGCCTTCGTCGAATTGCAGGAAGCCGAATTTGCCGCCGCGGACCAGGGCTTCACCGCGGTCAAGCACCAGCGCGAAGTCGGCACCGGCTATTTCGACAGCGTGACACAGACGATCCAGGGTCATCAGGCCGCGACCGTCGCGTTGCGGGGATCGACCGAAGAGGAGCAGTTCCAGCGTGTCACGGTTGCCAGCGCAGCCTGACCGGGGCCGCCGGTCGCCACATCGCACCCGCACATCCGCCGCGGATGCTGAACTGCGGCAGTTGCGCTACCATCCGCGTGTTGCAGGGCAACGGGGAACGCGGACGTGTCGACCATGCCATCCAGCACGGATGCGGCAAGTACAGCCGCACCGGCGAATCTGGTGCCGCGCGTACAGGCGCCGCTCATGCCGCGGCAATTGTCCGACGCCGAATTCGTCATGCTCCGCGGTGTCGGCCAGGTCCGGCGCGTGGCGGCGGGCGAGGTCCTGTTCCGCAAGGGCGAGATCGGCCAGAACATGTTCGTGATCGAAAGCGGACAAGTGCGCATCGACTTCGGCGATGGGCTGCCAAGCAAACTGCTCGGGCCGCGCGAGTATTTCGGTGAGCTGGCGTTGTTCATCGGCAACCACGCGCGCGTGGCGGGTGCCGTTGCGCACACCGCCGCGGGTTTGCGCATGATCGACCATCCCGCCTTCGACCATTTGCTGGAACACGAACCGAGCGTGCTCGCCCAATTCATGCGGCGTTCGTTCGCGTATCTGGTGGCGAGCGAGCAGCAGTTGATCGCCAACCTGAAGCGCCGCAACGAAGACCTGCTGGTTACGCTCGATTCCTTGCGCCAGACCCAGAACCAGCTTTCCACCGCGAACCGTCTGGTGCGCACCGACGAATTGACCGGCCTGATCAACCGGCGTGGCCTGTACGAACAACTCGAGCGCCTGCCGGATTTCCGCGTTGCCGATACCCGGATCGGCTTGCTGCTGATCGATCTGGATCATTTCAAGCGCATCAACGACGAGTTCGGCCATCTCGCCGGCGATCAGGTGCTGTGCGCAGTCGCCGGCGAAGTCAGCCGCGCGGCCGCACCTTGTGATCTGCCCTGCCGCATCGGCGGCGACGAATTCGCCCTGCTCGCCCAGATCAATGACGCGGCCGAACTGGAAGCCCTCGCCGCGCGCATCGTATCCGGCATCCGTGCGTTGCATTTTCCCGAGCCACTGGAGCATCTCTCTGCTTCGGTAAGCATCGGCGCCGGCATGTGCCCGGACAACGCCGATTGGTCGGTGTGGTACAGCCAGGCCGACATCGCCTTGTATCGGGCGAAAGGCGAGGGCGGCAATGCCTGGCATGTGGATACGCCGGCACGCATTCAGCGCTAGCCCGCACCCGTCCGCAAACTGGCAACGCAGCGCCATTTGGAGCAAAATCCAGCGACCGCGTTGGCCGGCCGTGCTGTCGCGGCGAGGGCACCCATGAGCGTGATGGTCGACACCCCACAACCACTTGTCACACAAGTTACGCAGCTGTTGCGCGCGGTCGTGGTGTGCGATCTGGCCGACAGTGCACGGATCACCGAGCGGCTGGGCGACGTGGAAGCGGCCGAATTCGCGCAACGCCTGGATCGCCTCGCGCGCGACCTGATCCAGCTCCACCGTGGCCGCGAGATCGACAAGTCGGACGGCTTTCTGCTGCTGTTCGAGCGGCCGATCCAGGCGGTTGCTTTCGCTCTGGATTACCAGCGGCTTCTGCAGCAGACCGGCACGGCGCAATCGCTGCCGTTGGCCGCGCGCATCGGCATCCATTTCGGCGACATGGTGCTGTGGGAAAACACCGTGGCAGACGTCACCCAGGGCGCCAAGCCGGTGGAGGCCGAAGGTCTGGCCAAACCCGTGGCGGCGCGGTTGATGCACCTCGCCTTGCCCGGCCAGATTCTGCTTTCCGGCGTCGCCTGCATGCTGGCGCAGCGCGCACAAAGCGAGTTGATGGCCGTGCGCGCGCCGCCGCAATGGCGCATGCACGGCCGTTATCGCTTCAAGGGTGTGGCTGAGCCGTTGGTGGTGTACGAGGTCGGCGAAGCCGGCACCGCGCCGCTCAAGCGCCCCGCGTATACCGGCAAGGCGTACCGGGAGGTGCCGTGGTGGCGGCGGCCCGGCATGCTTGCGCTGGAAGCCGCCGTGCTGATCGCTTCCATCGCCGTGCCGGCATACCTGTGGTTGCGCAGTCCGCCGGCTATTGCGTTCGCCGAGCGCGACTGGGTGGTGATCGGCGATTTGAAAAACCTCACCGGCGAAATCGTTCTGGATCGTTCGTTGGAAGCCGCGTTCCGTCTGGGCCTGGCGCAATCGCGCCACGTCAACGTGCTGTCCGATCTGAAGGTGCGCGACACCCTCGCCCTGATGCAGCGCGACCCGGCGAACACGCGCATCGACCGCGCGGTCGGCAGCGAAGTTGCCATCCGCGACGGTGCGCGCGCGCTGATCCTGCCCACCGTCGCAGAAGTCGGCGGTCAGGTGCGCGTCACCGCAGAAGTGATCGACCCGAATACCCAGACGACGGTCTACGCCGAGTCAGCCGACGGCAAGGGCATTGGCTCGGTGCTGCCGACGATCGACGCGATCGATCGGAAACTGCGCCTGCGTCTGGGTGAAGCGCTGGCTGCGGTATCGAAGACCAGCGAGCCGCTGGAGCAAGTGGCGACGGCGAATCTGGATGCGCTGCGCGCGTATTCGCTGGGCCAGCGCGCGTATTTTACGGGCAACATGAAAGATGCGTTGGCGTACTATCAGGATGCCGTCACCCTCGATCCGAAGTTCGCGACTGCGCATCTGGTTATTGCGAGAGTGCTGTTGAATGCCGACCAGAATTCCGAAGCGCTCGAGCAAATCGAGCTCGCGGCAGCTACGCCAAATCGGTTGTCGGCGCGCGACAGCCTGCTCGTCGATGCGTGGCGAAGCACGCTGACGACGCCGGATACGTCGTTGCAGAAGTGGAAATCGCTGACAAACTTGTATCCGGACTTCTACCCGGCAAGCGGTCCGTATTCGTATTACGCCTGGTGTGCGAACCACTATGCGGATGCCATTGCCGCTGCAAAGCTCAATGTGGCATCGCGGAATCCGAATCTGGCCGCGGGCGAGAATCTACTCGGTATTCTTTATCTTGCCGATGAACAATATGCCCAGTCAGAACAGCACTTTCATAGTGCGGCCGAGGCTGGCTTAACATGGAGCGATTACGCACCCTTGGCAGAAGCGTCTCAGCGCCACTTCGGTAAAGCCGAATTGATGTTCGCAATGAACAAGTCGTCGGGTATTCCGATGATGGATTTGTCGACGGACATAATCCGAATTGCGTCGATTGTCGATCAGGGGAATTGGCGTGAAGCCGAACCCGTGTTCGAGCATAGCGAGCGCCGGGCCGCGAAATTGGGCGAGTCGCTCCACTTACGCTTGCAAGGTATTGCGCTTGGATTGCAGAGCGAATTTGGTCAATACAATCCCGGTAAAATAGTCGCCTATGTTTGGACCGTTACCGCGTTGAAGACGGATAACGCAATCGATGCGAGTCAAGCGCGGTTTCAAAGGTTTTTTGGCATTTATTTACTGGCGCACAACGGTGATGCCAAACAAGCCAGGCAATTGCTGCAACATAGCGGGCTGGCAACTACAGTGGATGGATCGACGCCATTGAATAATTTACGAACCATTGTCGATGCCGAGCTCGCACGTGCTGCGGGTCATCCGCAACAGGCAGTCGACGCTCTGAAGGCAATGGTGAATGGGAACGAATTATTTCTCACACATCGCGTATTGCTGGATGCTTACGCAAGTCTGGGCCAAAATGAACCGGCATTGACCGAAGCGCGATGGCTGGCGCAGCATCGTGGCCGCGCCTATGCCGAGTATGGCGCAAACCAATTCATGATGGCATTCAACATCGTGCAGGCGGATCTGGCTCTGCTGCGGGCCGCGGAGTTGTTGCGCGATCTCGGTCGGCAGGCCGAATCGGCGCAAGCACTGAACGAATTCACGCGCGCCTGGCCGAACCTAGCCGCGCCGACAGTGGTCGAACGGCAGCAGGCCCTGAGGCGCAAACCGTAAACGCTATTTGTAGGCGCGAAAATCCAGTTTAATGCCAGGAATGATCATGCACAGGCATTCCGCATCATCTTGGCCATTGATGCGCTTGCGCGCGGTTTCGAATTCCGCCTTGTTTGCCAGTTTGCCTGTTACGATATGGTCGGCAAGGAAAACCTTGACCTGATCCGCCGGCAGGCCGATCTGCGACAGAGCCAATGCGGGATTCTTCTCGAAGTCTGCGCGAAAATCGTCGTCGCTTGCGAGACGGTTGAGCAAATCCAACATTTGCGCCTTGCTTGCTTTCAGACCTGCCATATTTTCCCCTGTTGCGCTGATTGCGAATTGGTGCATAGCCCGGAATAGTGCAAGCAAGAGCTGTGCCGGGGTCGGTGTGGGACCGCCCCGGCTGCCAACGCTATCGCATCGCCGCGGAGATCTGCCGGGCATGATCGCCGTAATCCAGCCGGAAATTGGGGATCACCATGCACAAGCATTCGCTGGCGATTTCATCGACCATGCGTTTGCGCGCGTCCGAAAATACGATCTTGTCGGCCAGCAGACCGGAGCCGCCGTGGTTATTCAGGAAGCCGGCGAAACCGCCAGACGGGAAATTCAATTCCGCCAGGGCATCGTCCGGATTGCGTTCAAAGCGGCTGCGATAACCGTCGTCGTCGGCGAGCTTGCCCAGAAGTTCGATGATTTGTGTCTTGCTGACATGATTTGCGTAGGCCATGACTGCTCCAAGAAGTGAGCCCCTGAGTGACCAAGCCGGAAATACGGCTTGACGCGAACACACTAACGTCCGGCACGCAACGCGCAGTGATGAAGATCACAAATCGGCGCGTGCGCTTTGCAACAATGCTTGTCAGGCCCGCCGTGGGCACCTACGCTTGCACGCCTCGTCCGCGGGAAAATCGCCATGCAAGTACGCCGTTGCGCCCATGTGATGATTGAACCGCGCGAGCGGCTGGATTTCGATCTGGCCCTGATTACCAGCGGCGGTACCGGACTGCGCGCCGTGATTGAGTGGGTTGCGCTGGCGCCGCATTGCGATACCGAGATCGTGTTGTCGCCGTCCGAGGTGGCTGTGCTCGGCGCGTTGTCGCCGTCGCAGTGGATGGCGCTGGACGAACTGGCGCAATCGCATCCGCGAGACACCCTGCAATCGCTGTTGGCATCGAAATTGTTGATTGGCGACGACGATTCCGACGCGGCCATGCGCGACGCCGATCAGGCTTTGCGCGATGCACATTGGCGCGGGCTGGATGCGATCGCGCACCGCTATTCGCGCTGGCATGAAGTCGATACCGTTGAGGCACAACGCCGTTTCGGCGAGGAAACCGATCAGACCTTTCTGCAGCGTCTGGGCGACGCGCCGCCGCAAATTCGCGAGCGCGCCGAGCCTGCCCAGCGTCTGCCGTTGACCGCGGCCGGCGACAGCGCGCTCGACGCGTTGCTTGCGCGCCGTGTGACCTGTCGCAACTACGACCTGGTAAAAAAATTGAGTTTGGCGGATTTCAGCACGGCGATGTATCACGCATTCGGCGCGCGCGCGGTGGACGAATATGCGCCGGGCATCTTTCTGTTGAAAAAAGGCGCGCCGTCAGCGGGCGGCCTGCATCCGGTCGAAGCCTACGTGCTGGTGCAGCGCGTGGACGGCATCGCACCGGGTTTGTACCACTATCATCCAGCCGCGCACGCATTGGAGCCGATCCGCGAAATGGATACGGCGGAACTGGCGGCGCTGGCGAAGAACTGCCTCGGCGGCCAGCCGTATTTCGCGCAGGCGCACGTAGTCATCGCGCTGGCCGGCCGTTTTGCGCGCAATTTCTGGAAGTACCGCAATCACGCGAAGGCGTATCGCGCCGTGATTCTGGATGCCGGGCATTTGTCGCAGACGTTGTATCTGGCTGCGACCGAACTCGGCCTGGGCGCGTTCGTCACCGCCGGGGTCAACGAGGTGCAGATCGAGCAGGCATTCGGGCTGGAGCCGATGAGTGAAGGCCCACTGGCGATGTGTGGCTTCGGCATTCGTGGTGCGCAACGCCGCGAAGTGGAGTTCGATCCCAACCACGCGGTGTGGCCGCCGGGCTAGATCCATTCACGCGGCTGCAGGTACTCGGCCAGTTTCGCTTCCGGCGATCCTGTTTCCGGCACGTAGCGGTACTCGAAGCGCACACGCGGCGGCAGCGACATCAGGATGGATTCAGCGCGTCCGCCTGATTGCAATCCAAACAGCGTGCCGCGGTCGTAGACCAGATTGAATTCCACGTAGCGCCCGCGCCGATACGACTGGAATTCGCGCTCACGCTCGCCAAACGGGATGCGTTTGCGCTTTTCGACAATTGGCAGATAGGCGTTGGCAAAGCCGTCGCCGACCGCGCGCTGGAAGGCGAAGCAGCGCGCAAAATCCCACACATTCAGATCGTCGAAGAACAGGCCGCCAACCCCGCGCGTCTCGCAGCGGTGCTTGAGATAAAAATACTCGTCACACCAGCGTTTGTAGCGTGCATACACATCGGCGCCGAACGGCGCACACAGATCATGCGCTACGGTGTGCCAATGCACGATGTCTTCATCAAACGGATAGAACGGGGTCAGATCGAAACCGCCGCCGAACCACCACACCGACTCCACGCCGTCCTTGCGTGCCTCGAACCAGCGCACGTTCAGATGCGTGGTCGGCACGTACGGATTGCGCGGATGCAACACCAGCGATACGCCCAGCGCCGTCCACGCCCGTCCGGCAAGTTGCGGACGCTGCGCAGTCGCTGCCGGCGGCAGGTGCTCGCCTTGCACGCAAGAGAAATTCACGCCACCCTGTTCGAACACGGCACCATTCTTGAGCACGCGCGTGCGGCCGCCGCCGCCTTCGCTGCGCGTCCACACGTCTTCGCCAAAACGCGCTCCGCCGTCGCAGCTCTCCAGCGCAGCACACAGGCGATCCTGCAGATCGCGCAGATAGGCTTCGACTTCGGCGCGCGCGTCGGGCATGCGGCTTAGCTGCCGAACAAAAGCAGGTTCGACTCGATTTGCGCTACGAGATCGCGAATCCAAATCAGATAATTCTTGTGAATGTATTCGACACCGTTTTTCTTTTCGTACTTCAGATTGGAGCTGTCGACATAACGGATTTGGATTTTACTGGTGTCGTAGGACACCGCAATGCTCACGGAGTATTCGTTCCGCGCCAGCGTGCCGTCGATCTCACCGGGGTTGTCGAGGGTCACCAGCCACTGCCCGTGCAGCAGCGCGGCCTTGATGGATTTGCTCGCCTGTTCCGGCGTGTCCTTGACCGGAATCGCGATCGACGGCGGATTGACCAGCGGCGCTTGGCGGAACGCCATCAAAAGGAACAACGCCGGCAACAGCACGAGCAATACAATGCGCGAACGCAACATGACAACTCCCAGATGAAGTGGAACTACAGCGTGAATGGTAGCAAAGACGCATTGCGATGGCGCAGCGCGTGAATCTATACTCGCGACCCGTTGCTGACACGCCATTTTGCTTGCCGCACCACACTGCACCGCTCGCCATCACCGCCTACACTGTCACGTCTGCCGTCGGCCACGGCCGCGACGCGTTCGCGCGCGCGTTGGCGGCGCGCGAATCGGGCCTGCGCGAAAACGATCTGGCGGATTGGCCACTGCCATGCTGGATCGGCCGTGTCGCTGGCATCGAGGATGCGCCCCTGCCGACGACGTGGGCCGCGTGGGAATCGCGCAACCATCGCCTCGCCTGGATCGGTCTGAATCAGGATGGCTTTCGCGAGTGCGCGCTCGCGGCGATCGAACGCTACGGCGCCGCGCGCGTGGCCTTGGTGCTTGGCACGTCGACCTCAAGCATCGGCGAAACGGAACGCGCCTATCGCGAGCTCGATGCGGATGGACGCTTCGCTGCGGCGCAACGCGCCAGCCGTGTGCACGCCACCCATGCGCTGGCCGCTTTTGTGCAGCATGCGCTGGGCGTGCGCGGCCCGTGCCTGACCATTGCCACCGCGTGCTCGTCCAGCGCCAAAGTATTCGCCAGCGCCGCCCGCCTGTTGCGCGCCGGGATTGTCGATGCAGCTATCGTCGGCGGCGTGGACAGCTTGTGCGGCAGCGTGGTGTACGGGTTCAACGCGTTGGAACTGGTATCGCCCGAGCCGTGCCGACCATTCGATGCGCAGCGCAGCGGCTTGTCGCTGGGCGAAGCGGCCGGCTTCGCCCTGCTGGAAAATATCGGTGCGGACCGATCCGCACCGCGCCTGAACGGCTGGGGCGAATCGGCGGATGCACATCACATGTCGGCGCCACATCCGCAAGGTCTGGGTGCACAGCGCGCGATCGCCGATGCGTTGGCGCGCGCGGGCAGCGCGGCGCGTGACGTGGACTACATCAACCTGCACGGTACCGCCAGCCGCCAGAACGACGCCGTCGAAGCCGCGCTCATCGCACGCCTGTTTCCGGAGTCGACGCTCGCCAGTTCCACCAAGGGCTGGACCGGACACACGCTCGGCGCGGCCGGTATCGTCGAGGCGGTGGCGTGTTTGCTGGCGATCGAACGCGAATTCGTGCCCGGATGCTTGCAGGTGCGTGAACTGGATCCTGCCTGCGGCCCGCAGATCCGCATCGACAATAGCGTATGCCGCGTGCGTACGGCCTTGTCCAATTCTTTCGGTTTCGGTGGCAACAACTGCTGCCTGGTCTTCGCCGCGGCAGACACAGCATGAGCGCGTTGCCGGAACTGGGCATCGAGGGCGTCGGTGTGTGGTCGTCGGCATGGCCGGATTGGGCCGCGGCGCGCATGGCGCTTGCGCAAAATGTGGAAATTGCGGCAAATTCCACTGGGCGGCCCGGCGCGCCGCTGTTGCCTCCGGGCGAACGCCGGCGCGCGCCGGAATCGGTTCTGCTTGCGGTGGAAGCTGCGCAGCAGGCCTGCGCGATGGCCCAGCGTGCGGAGCGCGAAATGTCACAGGTATTCGCTTCGGCGTATGGTGATCTGGCAATCAACGATTATCTGTGCGCCACGCTGGCGCGCGTGCCGGACGAGGTGTCGCCGACGAAATTCCACAACTCCGTGCACAACGCCGCCGCCGGCTACTGGACGATCGCGACCGGTTGCATGCAGCCCTCGTCGGCAGTCAGCGCGGGTGCGGCCACCTTTGGCGCGGGCTTGCTCGAAGCCGCTACGCTCGCGCACGCCGAGTCTGGCGCGGTGCTGTTCGTTACATACGATGTCGCTGCGTCGGGCCCATTGCGCGAAGTCATTGACTGTCGCGAGCCATTCGCCGTCGCGTTTGTGCTGGCGCCATGGTCGTCGCGAGCGATCGCGCGTGTGCGCCTGCGCACCGAGGGTGCGCGCGTGGCGCTTGCGTCCAGCGCCATGCTCCTGCACGCTAGCGGCGACGGCAACCCGGCGCGCAACAGCGTGCCCCTGCTCGCAGCACTCGCCCGGCGCGCCAATGACACGCTGCCGGTGGCGGCGGGTCCGGAATTGCACCTGCTGCTGGAGATTTCGTTTTGACCGAATCGAACAACCGTTCCGTGTCCGCGCTCTGGGTGGTGATTCCGGCATTGAACGAGGAACGCGCGATCCGCGTCGTTGCACTCGACGCATTGGCGCATTGTGGAAACGTCATCATCGTGGACGACGGCTCCAATGACGGTACCGCGGCAGCCATCGCTGACCTGCCGCTCGAACGCATTCGCCATGAGCGGCCACTGGGCAAGGCGCGCGCGCTGCAGGATGGTTTCCGGCGCGCGCTGGAACTGGGCGCCGACGGTGTGTTGACGATTGATGGCGACGGCCAGCACGCGGCGGCCGATCTGCCGCGACTGCGCGCGGCGGCGGCGCGCTATCCGGGCCGCATCGTCATCGGCGCGCGCCTGCGCCGGCGAGACAACACGCCGGTCCGCAATCGCTTCGGCAACCAGCAGGCGGATTTCTGGGTATCGTGGGCGTGCGGCGCGCGCATCGTTGATACACAAAGCGGCCAACGCTATTACCCGCGTACCGTGGCCGAGCTGGCGCTGCGCATGCCGCACGGCGGTTTCGTGTTCGAGAGCGAGATTCTGATCGAGGCGGCGCGACGCGGCATCGGCACGGTATCGGTACCGATCCAGGCGCGTTACGCCGACGATCGCCGCGCCAGCCATTTCAAGCCGTGGCGCGATGTCGGCCGCATCACCGCGATGATCGCCGGACGTCTTGTTCGCGGCGGCATGATGCTGCCCGGCTTGTGGAACGCGTGCACGCGACCAGCCGAGATCGACGATAGCGTCTAGCGAAGTTACGGATATTCGGGCTTCTGCTCGCGTGCGAGCAATTCACGCAAGCCTTCGGTGGGCGTGATTTCCTCGCGCAGCACGCGCTGCACGCCATGCGCGATTGGCAGATCCAGTCCATGCGTATGCGCCAGGCGCATGATTGTGTCGGCGGTTTCCACGCTTTCCACTACTTGGCCGATTTCCGCCACGGCCTGGCGCAAAGGCACGCCACGACCTAGCGCCAGACCCAGGCGCCGGTTGCGCGAAAGATCGCCGGTGCAGGTGAGAACCAGATCGCCGAGCCCGGCCAGGCCCATCAGGGTTTCCGCACGCGCACCGATCGCCGCGCCCAGGCGCAGCATTTCGTTCAGGCCGCGCGTGATCATGCCGGCGCGTGCGTTCAGTCCCAATTGCATGCCGTCGGCGACGCCGGTGGCCACGGCGAGCACGTTCTTCATCGCGCCACCGAGTTCCGCACCAATCATGTCGTTGCCGGTGTATGCGCGAAAATGTGTACTATGCAGCATTTGTGCAATTTGCTGCGCACACGCCGGTGCCGACGAATGCACAGTGACGGCGGTGGGCAAGCCCTGCGCGACTTCACGCGCGAACGACGGCCCGGTAACAATGGCGGCCGGCACGCCGGGCAGATGCTCAGCGGCGAGCTCATGCAAAAAGCGTCCGGACGGCGGATCGAAACCCTTGGTCGCCAAGGCCAGGCTCGCTCTGGCGGGAAAATGCGGCGCGATAGCCACGAGCAGTCCGGCGAACGCGTGGCTGGGCGTGACGATCAGCACGACATCCGCGCCGCGCGTCGCGCCGGAGAGGTCGGCGGTCAGGCGCAACGCCACCGGCAATTTCAGATCGGGCAGGTAGCGCGTATTGCGCCGGGTCGCCTGCATCTGCGCGATCGCGCTGGCGTCGCGACCCCAGAGCGTGGTCGTTACGCCGTTGCCCACGAGCACACGGGCAAGGGCCGTCCCCCACGATCCGGCGCCGAGTACGGCGACCGACGGTTCAGCGTTCATCGTCGCGGACTGGGTGGCGCTGACTGGCGGTCACATGTGCCGGGGCAAGCATGCACGAACGCAACAATACGGCCTAGGCGTTCGGCTGCGCGCCTTCCTCGCGGCGGCGCATCTGTTCGGCGTACAGCGATTCGAAGTTGATCGGCTGCAACAGGAACGGCGGAAAGCCGCCATCCTGAATCAGGTTCGCCACTGCCGTGCGCGCATACGGAAACAGCACGTTCGGGCAGAATGTGGCCAGTACCATCTCGCGGTTGGGCTGATCGAAGCCGGCCACGCCGAACACGCCGGCTTGCTGCACCTCGGCCAGGTACGCCGTCTTCTCAGCAAGCTTGCAGGTCACGGTAACGGTGAGCACCACTTCATAGACGTTTTCGCCGAGCGGGCCGACCTGCTGCTGCAAGTTCAACTGCACCTGGGGCTGGCCCTGCTCCTGGAAAATGTGTGGGGCGCCGGGCACCTCGAACGAGGCGTCCTTGATATAAACTTTCTGCAGCGACAACTGCGCGCCTTCGCTGGAATTGGTTTGGGTGGTTTCGTCGGCCATCGGTGACTCCGGATTCGTGCGACAGGAAAAAGGGCGCGGATTATCCCATGCCGAGCGTGTCGGCGCACGTTGTCGAGCACAGCCGGCTAATCAGGGATACCTTTATTTGTTACCGCGCGCGGTCGGTAATGCCCCCTGCCGCCATGCTGACATGCCGCCGCCGAGTACATAGACCTTGCCGAATCCGGCCTTGACCAGACGCGCAGCGGCCTGCGCCGACGTTGTTCCGGTCTTGCACACCAGCGCCACCGGCAGTTCCCTGAGCTTGACCAGATCCTTGTTTTCCGGATCGAACTGGCTGATCGCGACATGGCGCGCACCGGCGATGTGACCCTTCTCGTAATCCGCCACGCTCGACAGATCCACCAGCAGCGGATTGTCGCGGTTGATCAGCAAGGTCAGCGCACCGGGCGTCAGTTCGCGATAGCCGCGGAACAATCGCGCGATCTCGCTGCCGATGATCGCCAGCACCAGGCCGGCGAACAGCAGCGCCAGCAACAGGTGGTGCGAAACGAATTCGGGCAGACGATGCAGAACTTCGGTCATAAGCAGGCGGTAGCCGGAAAAGGGCGCGAATTATGCGACAGCGCGGCGCGGCATGCCAGTCTTCAGGGCAGCGTGCGTTGCGTGATGTCTGGCAGTCCGGATACCAGGCGCCAATGCTTGTCCTTTTCATCGTAACGCCACAGCTGGTTGTCGACGATGCTGCGCTCGACCTGGGTATTGACGTTGACCAGGCCGATCTTGACCACCTGGCGCACCTCGTGCGGGCCGACCGGCACCACCGGTTGCTCGGTGTAGGAGGCGAAATGCACCTGCTTGTAGCGTTCGATGTCCAGTTGCGAGAGCGGGTGTTTCTTCAGCGTTTCCGGATCGACGAACGGCACTGCCTGATTGATGTCGCCCCAGCGGATCGCGTTGGCGTAGGCGGTGAGAGTTAGTTCCAGCGAGCGACTTTCCGATTGCGTGGACATGCTGGCGCAACCGGCGAGCAGGGACAAAGCGCAAACAAATCCGATCGGGCGCATCGTGGAATCCTCCGGCGACAATGCCGCATTGTGCCGTAAATTGTGCCCCGCTTCAGCGCTTGGTGATAGCAACAAAGCGCGCCGTCAGCGTGCAGGCATCCTCGCCGGAGGCGGTGGCTACGCGGCAATCCACCTGCGTGCGAGCGCGCCCGCGCGTGCCGAGCGTGGCGACGAAATCGTCCCAAGACTCGCCCGCAGCCAGCCGCGCCTGAGCGGTGAAATCGGCCCACACCGGCGCCAGATAGCGCACTTGGCTGTCCTGCACGTAGACCTCGCAAGTCCGGTCGAGCGCATGCAGCTTGAGCACGATCAACCCCCAGCCGGCGAGCATAAGCAAACTGACCAGACTGCCGCCAAATGCGCAGCCCTTGTCGTTGCGGTTTGGTGCCAGTGGCGCGTCGATGGCCAGACATTCGCCGTCGAATTCCCGTACTTGAAGCTGCATCGCGCGCGCCAGAGGAATGTCGGCGAGCAGGGCACGTTCGAATTCGGCGAGGGCGGCGGGTGTCGGCATGGCCGCGCAGTGTGTAGCGATCGACGCGCCGGCGCAAGACGTGCGGTAGCATGTGGTATGGCATTCGCGCAACTGATCCAAGACAGCGGCCCGCTCGCCGGCGCGAGCGTGGTCGTTACTCGCCCGGCGACGACGGCGACCGCATTGCGACGGCGCGTCCGTGCACTCGGCGGCAGTCCGATCGGCCTGCCTGGCAGTGTGTTGCGCGCCGCGCCGGCAACGGCCAAGCTCAAAGCCGCGTTATCCGCGGCGCGCGCCATGGACGTGGCGATCTTCGTCAGCCCCGCTGCGGTAAAATTTGCCTTTGCGTTGCAGCCGAAGCTGCGCTTTGCGCGCCATACCCGGGTCTGCGCCGTCGGTGCGGCGACCGCGCGCGCGCTTGCTCGTCACGGGCTGCGCGGCGTCGTGTATCCGCGCACGCGGCAGGACAGCGAAGGTCTGCTCGAATTGCCGCAATTGCAGCGACTGCGAGGCCGTCGCATCGTTCTGGTTGGCGCGCCCGGCGGCCGCAATCTGCTGCTGCGCGGCTTGCGCGCCCGGCGCGCGCGCGTCGCGCGCATCGAAGTTTATCGGCGCACGACACCGCGCTATTCCGCGCGCCAGTTGGCTGCACTGGAAACCGCTGTGGCGCCTATCCTGACTTTGCTGTCGAGTGCGGAAGCGCTGCTGCATTTGCACGCGGCTCTGCCTTTGCCGCTGTTCGGCCGACTTGTCGCAGGTGAATTGATCGTCAGCAGCGCACGGTTGGCGGTGCTGGCTCGTACCAGTTTGTTTGCGAACGTGCATATCGCCGCGGGACCTGCGCCCGGCGACTTGCTGAACGCGGCCTGTGCGGTGCTGGCGCGGCATCGCCTGTAATCCGCAGTCCGGATGGGTTTGCGTTAGCATGGGCAACATGGATGAGATCAGCACCACCGCAGCGGACACCGGCCCGCGCCGTCGGCGCACACCATTCGTGCTCGGCGTCTTGCTGCTTGCCGCCATCGCCGCCGCGATTTGGTGGTGGCGCTTTGCGCCGCCGCGCGCGGACACCGCCGCAGAAATCGCCACGTTGCGCACGCAAGTGGATGGACTGAGTCATGCCCTTACGCAATTGCGCGGCAATGCCGACACCTTGCGCGCACGTTTGGACGATGGCGACAAGGTCGACGCCTCGGTACGCCAGCAACTGCTCGGTCTCGGTGACCGCCTGCGCATGGCCGAAGATGCAGTGGCGAATTTGTCCGACCAGCGTCTGACCGGTCACGATGCGCTGGCGCTGGACGAGGCCGAACTTTTGCTCACCCTCGGCGTTGAGCGTTACACGTTGTTCCATGACACGGCCGCGACGGTTGCCGCGTATCGCCTCGCCGATACCGCGCTGGCCGAGGTTGATGATGCCGCATTTTCCACCGTGCGACAAAGTATTGCCGGCGAGATCGCTGCGTTGCAGGATTCGCCCTCGGCAGATTCGCGGACGCTGACGGCAAGCCTGGCGCATCTGCGCGCGCAAGTGCCGCACCTGCCGCAGGCCGGGAGCCTGGCTATGCCGGCGCCCACATCGCCGTCGCAGCAATCGTTATGGGCGCGCTGGTTCGGCACACTTGTCCAAGTGCGGCATGACGAAGGCCGCGTACAGGCACAAGCCGCCACGCGAGATGCCGCGCTGGCGCGCGATCTGATCGTGCTGGACGTGCAGGCCGCGCAGGCCGCCGCATTGGCGCGCGACGACGCCGGCTTCCGCGCGGCGCTGGACGAGGCGCGCACGCAGATTACTGCCGCGTTCGACACGCGCGCGCCGCAAACCGCCGCTGCGCTGGCGCAGCTCGATGCGCTGGCCAAGGCAGCGCTCGCGCCGGCACCGCCCGCCGTGCTTGGCATGGCGCTGAAGGAATTGCGCAACCTGCGCGCCACGCATGCACTGTCGGCGGCGCGGCCCGCCTTACCGCCGCTCAAGGTGAAAAAGTGAAATTGTGGATTATTCTGCTTGTTTTGATCGTAGCAGCCTGCGCCGTGGCGTTCGGCTGGCAGCAGTACGCAGCCAGTACCGGCCCGCTGTCGCTGCAATACGGCACCACGCGGGTGGATATCAATCCGGTCTTCGCGATGGTCGTCCTGCTTGTGGCATGGTTGCTGCTCGTCGGATTGTTGCGCGCGCTGCGTTGGCCGTTGCGCGCCTGGCGGCAACGCCGCGAGCGCCGCAGCCGCGAGCAATTCGCCACAGGCATTACGGCACTCGCCGAGGGTGATCATCGCCGCGCCCTGCGTGCGCTGGAACGCGTGTCGCCGCATCCGGAATTGCGCGCGCCTGCCCTGTTGGCCAGCGCGCGCGCGGCGCATGCGCGCGGCGACGCCGAACGCGCCCAAACCGCGCTCAACGAAGCCGCCGAACACGCGCCAGCGGCGGTATTGTCCTTGCGCGCACAGTTTCTGCTCGAGCATGGCAATGCCGAGGCCGCGCTTGCGTTGCTCAGGCCGAGCGCCGACAAGAATGATCTGCCGCCGGTCGGCTGGCGTCTGCTCGCCGAAGCGGCCTTGCTCAACGGCGATCACGCGCTTGCCTTGCGCGCCGTGGATGCGCTCGCCGGTGGCGACGCGCTGATGCCCGACGCGCTCAGCGCTCTGCGCGCACGCGCACTGTCCGCCGCACTCGCGGCCGCGCCGGATGCCGAAGCACTGAGCACGCTGTGGTCGAATCTGCCGCGTGCGCAACGCGCCCTGCCCGAGGCCGTCGCCGCCTACGCACGACGCACGTCGGCGCTGGGCCAGCCACTGGCGGCGATGGATGAAATCGAATCGACGTTGCGCAAGCGCTGGTCCGAACGTTTGATCGGCGTCTGGGGTCAGCTCGGCGAAGCGCATGCGGATACGCGTCTGGCTCGCGCCGAAGGCTGGCTCTCCGCACTGCCTGCCAGCCCCGGCCTGCTGCTCGCGCTCGGACGGCTATGCGTGCAGGGCAAGCTCTGGGGCAAGGCACGCGAATATCTGGATCACGGCCTGGCACTGGCGCCGTCCGCGCCATTGTGGGAGACGTTGGGCGATTGCTTCAGTGGTCAAGGCAATGCCGCCAACGCGGCAATTTGTTATCGCAATGCGCTGCGGCTCGCGCGTGGCGAATCCGCCCAGGCACTCGCCGACCCGGCGCGTGCACCGCTGGATACGCGCGCCAGCGTTGCCGAAGAGCGCGACCAGCACGGCATGCCGCGGCTGTCGATTCCAAACACGGACTGAGCCGGATCGGGACGCTCAGATATCCCCGTCGCTGGCCCAGCCCTCGCCGCTACCGCGGGTGTATACAAAGTCACTGGAAAGAATCTGTCCGGCAGGGATCGAATCGCGTTGCCCGAGTTCGGCGTAAATCGGCGTGAAATCCGGTGCGGTCGCGTCCATCAACTGCTGGTAGCTGTCGATGACGAAATAGGTTTTCTGGTACGTGTCGATGCGGTAGCGCGTGCGCATGATGCGTTTCAGATCGAAACCAAGCCGGTTGGGCGCTGGTGATTCCAAGCAGTGGATCGACTCACCCTTGGACGAGACGATGCCCGATCCGTAGATGCGCAGGTCGTTGTCTTGCCGGATCAGGCCGAATTCGACCGTGTACCAGTACAGCCGCGTGAGATTGGTCAGTGCTTCGGCACCGATGGCGTGCGCCTTGACGCCGCCGCGGCCGTAGGCCTGCATGTAGTCGGCGAATACCGGATTGAGCAGCAGTGGTACGTGACCGAACAGATCGTGGAACAGATCCGGTTCACTGATGTAGTCGATCTGGTCCGGGCGCCGGATCCACCAGGTCACCGGAAAACGCCGATTGGCCAGGTGCTCGAAAAACGTCAGTTCCGGCAACAGACCTTCGACACCAACGAGCTGCCAGCCGGTGGCTGGTTTGAGCACGCGATTCAGATCGTCGAATTTTGGAATTGCGTCCGGTGTCATGCCGAACTTGCGCTGATTCTCGATGAATTCGCGCGCCGCGCGATCAACGAGAATATTCTGTTGGCGCTCGAACAGTTCCGCCCAGGTGGCGTGATCCTCACGCGAGTAACTGGCCCACGGTTGCTCGACCACGGCCGTGGTGTATACCGGCACATTGCCCTTGTCGGTCTGCAGATGCTCGACGCGGCGTGGCTGGGCGCTCATGAACGCATTCTAGCACCGGCTCAATGCAGCGTCGGCTTGTCCGCGCGGCGGCCGGGAAACGCGGTGACATTGTCGTCGCCGCGACGCGTTGTACGCGGGCCATCCCACAACACCGGCACGTCGTGCGGCGTGGGTGGCTCCAGCTCGTTGTCCGCGCAGGCGTCTTGTGCTTCCTCTTCCTCGATTTCCCAACTGTAACGCCGGCGCGGCGGTGCCGGATCGCGCGCGTGCAGCATGAACGCGGCGAGAACCCCCGCGATCGCACCGAACATGTGGTATTCGAAGGAAATCTGCGGATCGCGCGGCAGTACCGCCAGCACCATGCCGCCATAGAGAAAAAATACGGTAAGGGCGATGGCAATGGCCAGACGGTCGCGCCGCAGCAGACCCATGACGAACAAAAAGGAGAACAGCCCTTCGGCGATGCCGCTGATGCCGACGTGAATCGATGGTCGCGCCCACAGCCACACACCAGCACCCGAGGCCAGCCAGATGAAGGGCAACGCCCAACGGGTGGCGCGTGGATAAGCGTACAAGGCGAGCGCGGCGAGGATGCCCAGCGGCAGCGTGTTCGACATCAGATGCGCGAACGAGGCGTGCACGAACGGCGCGGTGAGGATGCCGATCAGGCCATGCGGATCGCGTGGGCGAATGCCCAGATCATCCATGTTCCAGCCGAGCAGCCAGGCGCCCAACCAGGCCAGCCAGATGCCGGCGACCAGGCCGGCCGCGCCGAGCATGGCATAGCCTACGCGAGTGCGATCGCGACGGATTGCGGTGGGGCTGGATTCGGCGAGCGGCGGAGCGGTGTCCATCCCTGCAACATAGGGCTTTCCGCAGCCAGCACAAGGCCGCTTGCTATCATGCGTGGATGAATTCGCCCACCAATCCCGTCGTGCGTCTGAAAATCGAGCGCCGCTCCAACCATCCCTGGATTTTCCAGAAGATGGTGGAAAAGCCCGAGACGAAACCCAAGCCCGGTTCGGTCGTGGATATCGTCGATCGCAACGGCACGTTCGCCGGTCGCGGTTTCTACAACGGCCATTCACGCATCGCCCTGCGCGTACTCAGCGCTGATCCGGATGAAACCGTCGATGAGACTTTCTTCGCGCACAAGATCGCACAAGCGGTGCAGTTGCGACGCGAGGTACTCAAGCTCGACGCCGTCACCGACGCGTATCGCGTCGTGCATTCTGAAGGCGATGGTTTGTCGGGCCTGGTCGTGGATCGCTTCGCCGACACGCTGGTGATCGAATATTTTTCGGCCGGCATGTTCCGCCAGCGCGAGACGATCAAGCATTGTCTGCTGGAACATTTTCCCGGAGCGCAGATTTACGCATTCGCCGAAGACCATGTGCAGAAGCAGGAAAGTTTCGATCTCGCGCATCCGCCCGCACCCAAACCCACGGTCATCCACGAGTACGGCGTGAAATTCCATGCCGCGCCCGGCAGCGGTCACAAGACCGGCTTCTTTGCCGACCAGCGCGACAATCGCAAGATGCTTGCCGAATTCTGCAACGGCGCGCGTGTACTGGATCTGTGCTGCAATTCCGGCGGCTTTGGCATCTGCGCGAAAACCATCGGCGCCGCCGATGAAGTGGTCGGCATCGATCTGGACGAGGAAATCCTGCAACTTGCCGAACGCAACGCGCGCTTGAACAAGGCAAAAGTCCGCTTTATTCAGGCCGACATCTTTCACTGGCTGCGCGACACCGCCTCCAATCCCGACAAGCGCTACGACGTGGTGGTACTCGATCCCGCCAAGATGACGCGCGACCGCGAACAAGTCATTCCGGCGCTGAAGAAATACCTGGACATGAACAAACTCGCGCTTGGTGCGGTCAAGCCCGGTGGCATTTTCTTGAGCTGTTCGTGCACCGGTCTGGTCAGCGCAGAACAGTTCCTGGACATGCTGCGTCGCGCCGCGTTCTACGCCAACCGCACACTGCAAGTCATCAAAGTGTCCGGCGCCGGTGCCGATCATCCGTGGCTGGCGCACGTCCCCGAATCTCGCTATCTGAAGGCCGCGTTCTGTCGAGTGGAGTGATTGCGTCAACCGGCAACGGCCGGGCGCGTTGTAGTTGGCTCGTTCGCGATCAAGGCTTCGATGTGCGTACCTGTCTTTTCCTGTTTGCCGTGCTTGCCACTGCCGGCGCCCGCGCGGCGGTGGTCTACGACTTCACGCCGGTCACGCAGCAGATCGACGGAATTCTGCAGGACCATCCCTTGATCAATGGCGCCTCGTTGATCGTCATTCGCAACGGTGCAGTTATTTACGAGCAGTATTTCGGCAGCTATGCCGCATCGACGCGCATACCCATCGCCTCGGCCAGCAAGTGGCTGTCGGCGCTGGCGATCGAGCGTCTGATCGAGAAGGGACAGATGAGTTGGGGCGACACGGTCGGACAGTACCTCCCCGGCGCGCCGGCCGACAAGCAGGGCATCACGTTGGGCGAGCTTTTCAGTCATACCTCGGGCCTCTCTCAGGATGACGATTCCTGTCTCGGCGACGAGACGAACTACACGCTGGATACCTGTGCGCAGGAAATCCTCGCGATGCCGCTGCAATATCCGCCGGGGACCGGCTTTGCCTATAGCGGCAACGGCATGCAGGTCGGCGGGCGTATGGCCGAGATCGCCACCGGCAAGACCTGGGATCAGATTTTCCAGGACGAAGTAACGACGCCGCTCGACATGGCGAATACCGATTTCGCAACCACTTCGCTCAAGCCACCTTATGTGCCGGTGCCAAATCCGCAAATCGCCGGTGGCGTGCGTTCGACTTTGCTCGATTACGCCAACGCCGTGCAGATGGTTGTGCAGCAAGGGCAATGGGACGGCGCGCCGTATCTTTCCGCAACCGATATCGTGGACATGCAAAAAGATCAGACGCATGGCGCGCCAGTGATCTACACGCCCGATCCTCTCGCCGATGGTTATGGCTACGGCGAGTGGCGCAATCTCATCGACGCACAGGGCAACGCGGTGCAAGTGTCGAGCACCGGCAAGTTCGCCACTTCGCCGTGGGTCGACAACGAAACCGGTGTCGCTGCCGTGTTTCTGGTCTACAGCAACTACAGCCTGCTCGAAAACGATTTGCGCCAGCTGTGGAGCAATGTGCGCAGTGTGGTGACCGATCCGATCTTCCGCGACGGTTTCGAGTAGCGATGCGCAGCGGGGGTGCCGACGCGTTACACTGTCGCGCTGGAAATCGCGTGAGCCTCGATCATGACCGAACACGACAAACCTTCTTTGTGCGCGGCGGCCAAGCCAACCTCGCCCGCTGTAACGCGCGAGCAGGCGCTGGCGGCCGTGCGCACGCTGCTGCGCTGGGCCGGCGATGAGCCTACTCGTGAGGGTTTGCGCGACACGCCCAAGCGTGTGGTGGATGCTTACAACGAGTGGTTCTCCGGCTACAAGGAGGATCCGCAGGATTACCTGCGGCGTACCTTCGAAGAAGTTGCCGGCTACGACGAGATGATCGTGCTGCGCGACATCCAGTTCTAATCGTTCTGCGAGCACCACATGGCGCCGATCATCGGCCGTGCCCATGTCGGCTATGTGCCGGACGGCAAAGTCGTCGGCATCAGCAAACTGGCGCGTGTGGTCGACGCCTTCGCGCACCGCTTCCAGGTGCAGGAGAAGATGACCGCGCAGATCGCCACCTGCATCAGCGAAGTGCTGCATCCGCGCGGCGTCGGTGTCGTCGTGGATGCGGTGCACCAATGCATGACCACGCGCGGCGTGCACAAGCGTGGGGTGTCGCTGGTGACGAGCCAGATGCTCGGCAGCTTCCGAGAGGATGCGCGCACGCGCGCGGAGTTTCTGCGCTTCATCGACATCGACCATTGACGGCGCCCACCACCCCTGACTCTGCCCGCACGCATGACCGAGCCCAGCCTTGCCGAACACCCGCGCCGCCAGGCCGCGCTGACTTTCATCTTCGTTACCGTGCTGATCGACATTCTCAGTTTCGGCATCATCATCCCGGTGTTGCCGCATTTGATCGTCGAGCTGGTCGGCGGCAGTATCGCCAAGGCGGCGGTGTGGTCGAGCGCGTTCGGCACCCTGTTCATGCTGATGCAGTTCGTGTTCTCGCCGATCCAGGGCGCCCTGTCGGACCGCTTCGGCCGGCGCACGGTGATCCTGATTTCCAGTTGCGGCCTGGGCATCGATTTCATCGTCATGGCGCTGGCGCCGGTGTTGTGGCTGCTGTTTCTCGGCCGCGCCGTGTCGGGTGTGTGCGCGGCGAGTTTTTCCACGGCCAATGCCTACATCGCCGACATCACGCCGCGCGAAAAGCGTGCCGCGTCGTTCGGCATGCTCGGTGCCGCGTTCGGCATCGGTTTCATTGTCGGTCCGGCGCTGGGCGGGTTTCTTGGCCACTACTGGATTCGCCTGCCGTTCTGGGCCGCGGCGGGTCTGGCCCTGCTCAATTTCTGTTACGGTTATTTTGTGCTGCCCGAGTCGTTGCCCGCCGAGCGGCGCAGCGCACGCATCGACTGGAGCCATGCCAATCCGCTCGGCTCGCTGTTGCTGTTGCGCCGCTATCCGCAGGTTTTCTCGCTGGCGGCGGTGTTTTTCCTGCTCGCCTTGGCGCAATACTCGCTCAATTCCACGTATGTGCTGTACACCGATTTCCGTTACGGCTGGGGGCCGCAGGTGGTCGGTTACACGCTTGCGCTGGTCGGCCTGTGCACCGCGATCGTGCAGGCTGGACTGGTACGCCGACTGGCGCCGCGATTCGGCGATCGCCGCCTGATGTTGGCCGGACTAGGCTTCGGCACGATCGGCTACATCGTGTTCTGCTTCGCGCCGGATGCCTGGGTTTTTGTCGCCGGGATTCCGTTTCTGTGTCTGGCAGGTCTGGCCGGGCCGCCGGCGCAATCGCTGGTCACGCATCAGGTCGATCCGCATGAACAAGGCCGCTTGCAGGGTGCGTTGACCAGCCTGCAAAGTCTCGCCGGCATCTTCGGCCCGGCATTGTTCGCCAATGTGTTCGCGTTGTTCATCAGCGATCACGCACCGGTCAAACATCTGTCCGGCGCGGCCTTCGCACTGGCCGCGGTGCTGGTGTTTAGCGCATTGCTCGCGACCGCACGCGCAACCCGCAACCTGCCCGCGCATGCAGCATCCGCCGCGGTCAAATCGTGATGCTGACGTTTGCCGATATTGAACGCGCCGCCGCGCGCATCGCGCCGCACGCGCACGCGACGCCGGTGCTGCATTCGCGTTCGCTCGATGAACTCGCCGGCTGCTCGATCGCGTTCAAGTGCGAAAATTTCCAACGCGTCGGCGCGTTCAAGTTCCGTGGCGCCTGCAATGCGGTGTGGGCACTGGATGAGGCTGTCGCTGCACGCGGCGTAGTCACGCATTCGTCCGGCAATCACGGCGCCGCGCTGGCGCTGGCGGCATCCACGCGCGGCATTGCCGCGCATGTCGTGGTGCCCGAAGGCGCTGTGGCAACGAAAGTTGCGGCGATCCGCGCGTATGGCGCAAGCGTGCACACCTGCGCGCCGACGCAAGACGCGCGCGAGGAAACCGCCGCGCGGCTTGCGCGCGAAACCGGTGCCACATTGGTGCATCCGTTCATCGATGCGAACGTCATCGCCGGACAGGGCACGGCCGCGCTGGAACTGTTGCGCGAAACCGGCGTGCTGGATGCGCTGATCGCGCCGATCAGTGGCGGTGGGTTGATCGGCGGCAGCGCGATCGCGGCGAAGTCGCTTTATCCACAAATCCACATTTTTGCAGCGGAACCCGAAGGTGCCGCCGATGCGGCCGAATCGCTGCGTCGCGGAGAGCGCGTCACCGACATCGTGCCGCACACGATTTGTGACGGCTTGCGCGCCACCCTCGGCGAAATCAATCTTGCGCTGTTGCGCGAGTACACTGTGCGCGTCCTGCCGGTTAGCGACTCCGAAACCGTTGCGGCCATGCGCCTGGTTTTTGAGCGTCTGAAAATCGTGATCGAGCCCTCGTCTGCGGTCGTGCTCGCGGCGATCTTGCGCTATCGCGAGCGCTTTGCCGGGTTGCGCGTCGGCGCGATCCTCAGCGGCGGGAACGTGGATCTGGATTGCCTGCCCTGGTAGGAACGCCGGCTCGTCGCAGCACGCCGAACAACGCCACGCCGATCACCACGATGCCGGCCGATTCATAACGATCCGGACGTTCGGCGAGCAACGCCCATGCGAAACCCACACCGAACAGTGGCGTGATCAGACTGGCCAACCCGGCCACGTTCGCCGGCAGGCGCTGCACCACGAACAGCCACATCGCCCAGCCCAGGCCCGAGGACAGCACGCCGTTGTAGACCAGCGCACCGATCAGCGTGGCTGACCAGACGATGGTGCGTTCGTGTACGCATAGCGCCACTGCCACCAGCCAGATCGTGCCATACAGCATTTGCCACGCGGTCAGACGCAGCGCTGAAATTGCAGCGGTTTGAAACAATCGTTTCGCCACAACCGTGCCCACCGCCCAGCATGCACCACCCGCCAGCGCGAGCAGCGCGCTCATGCCGCCAACTCCGGCCCAGGGTTCCAGCACCAGCACCAGACCGATCGCGGCCAATCCGACAAACAGCCATTGGCGGATGCTGGGGCGGTCGTCGAGCAGCCACCACGCCAGCGGAATCACCCAGAACGGCATCGTATAGGCCAGCAGCGAAACCTTGCCGGCCCCGCCGGCAACTAGCGCCAGTTGCACCAGAATCTGGAAACCGGTGGTCTGTGCCAGACCGATCACCAAGGTCGCGCGCCATGGCGTCGGTGCCAGTGATTCGCCACGCACATACGCGAATGCGAACAATACGGCGGTACCGAATACGTAGCGCATTGCCGAGAAAGTCAGCGGGCCGATATCGGCCAGCACTACTTTCATCACGATCCAGTTGAAGCCCCAGACCACGCTGAGGATACCCAACGCGATCAGTGCGCTGCGGCGTGAGGCGGAATCGGTCATCGATGCGGCATGCGAACCCGGGGCTGCGTATCATACGCGTATCCCAATCGGTTCCCGCGAGACTGCCAATGCCCCAAAACCTTGCGCGTTGCGATTGGGCCGGCACCACCGCCGGCGCCATGCGCGACTATCACGACAGCGAATGGGGCGTACCGCTGCACGACGATACGCGACTGTTCGAGTTCCTGGTGCTCGAAGGCGCACAGGCGGGCTTGAGTTGGAGCACGGTGCTGAACAAGCGCGAAGCATACCGCCGCGCGTTCCACGGTTTCGATATCGCACGCGTCGCGCGCCTGAGTGATGTCGCATTGAATAAATTGCTGCAAAATCCACAAATTATCCGCAATCGGCTGAAAGTGTATTCGGCGCGCAACAATGCACGCGCGGCTCTGAAAGTCATTGTGGAATTTGGCAGCCTGGATGCGTACTTCTGGTCGTTTGTCGATGGCAAACCAATCCGCAACCGCTGGCGCGAGCGCGGTCAGGTACCCGCACGCACCGAGCTATCCGACCGCATAAGCGGCGACATGCAAAAACGCGGCTTCAACTTCGTCGGTTCGACCATCATCTACGCGCACATGCAGGCGACCTGGATGGTGAACGATCACTACGTGGGTTGCTTCCGGCATCGCGAAGTTTGACGGGCTCGCAGGTGCCCAAAGCGACCTGTCGTGACGGTCCGCTTTCGGAATGGAGGCAGCTTGTTGGGGTTTGGTACCGAACCACCTGGAACGCGAATACTCGATCGACCAGGCATTGACCGATCTTGGCCGGAAAGCGACCGCTTCTATTTGTACACTTTTCGATGGATGGGGTTGTGCCCGATCCGGACCGTCGCGATCGTCTGCTCCTGGCAAGGCGGATCAGGAATCACTCAGACAAAAAGGATGCGGCCACAAGCCCCCAACCTAGTGCAAGTCCCCACCGCGTTTGCCTCGGAGATTCTGTCAATTCCGCACAGCCGACGTGACTTCGAGGATCGTGAAACTGCCTGGCTTTACCGTCGGCCGTGGATGCGGATCGGTCGCGGTCGGTTCGGGGCGTGGTCCGAGCTCGGCAGCAGACAGGAACACGTGGCCAGTGGCCTGATCGAGCGCCATTGTGCGCGCGCTCGTTTGCGTCGGGATGTTTGCAAGCACGCGGTAGTGGTCCGGATCGTCCTCGTGCGCCACCGTCAGCGTGCCGCTGCGTCCATTCGAGCTGAATACGAACTCACGCTTGTCATCAAAACATGCAGCGTCGGGACCTTCGCCGATCGGTACGCTGGCAATCGCCTTGCCATTGGTGGAGTCGGTCACTGCCATGAGCTTGTTCTGGCAGACCGAGAACAGGCGATGATGCGCGACATCAATCGCGAGCCCGGTTGGACGTTTGCAATCGTGCAGCGGCCAAACGGCCGTCACCCGCATCGCGACCGGATCGATTTCGACCAGTTCGTCTTTGCTCTCGATATTGTCGAAGACATGCCCGTGTCCGTCGCTGACCGCGAACTCCGGCCCACCCGGCAGAGCAATGTGCCCGAGCAGCTTGCCATTGGCCGCATCAATCACGCTGGCATCATTGCTGTCACCGTTGAAGGTGAACACACGGTGCGAGAACGCGTCGTACAGGATCGTGTCCGGGTCTTGAGCACCGACCGCAATCGTCTGCTCGACCTTGAGCGTGTCCGGATCGAATACGGACACGGTATTGGCGCGGCCGTTGCTGATGAAGCCGCGATGTGGCGAATCCGCGAGCGCAATCCCGTGCACGCCGGATAGGCCGTCGATCTCGCCGACCTGCCTACCGTTCTTGGCATCCAATACGACCACCCGGTCCGAACGACTGACGTACAGACGCTGCGCAGCCTGGTCGAGCGTCAGGAGGTCCCAACGACCGCTACCGCCTATTTGGTAGTGTTGGGTGACGTGCCAAGCATCGGTGGCAGCGGGCGGTGCGGCCAGTGCACTGGCACCCATAACCGCAAGCAAAGCGCCGCAGCCTGCGGCCAGCGCGAAGATTTTCACGGACTTGATCCTAGAGGCGAACCCTGTGACTGTGATTTGACACGATCGCATGGTGGTCTTGCGATCGCTTTCCTGGTTTAGCCTGATCCTCAGCGATCACGATAGCACACGACACGCAAGACCGGCCTTATCCGACGCTGGTCAAGCATGATGACACGCGCCAACCGGATCGGAATCGTGGCGCAAGCTCAGTGAGCGACTGCTCCCGGGTAGCAAGGAACGCATTCCCGACTGCCACGGTTTTGGCTGAGAGCAGACATTGAAACAAGCAGAAGACGTTCAGCGTCTTGAGCCGCGCAGCTTGTCGAGCGGAAACGTCGCAATCTCGCCGCCGGCGTCGCGCCGGGGTTGGCCGGGTTCTGGCGCCCAGGCATGCGCGCAGATCACTTCATACGTCGCCGGCAGCGCGCCGTCGTTGCGGAAGCCCTCGTAGGCGTCCAGCGCGCGACGATATTGTGCCTTGCCGGTGAGGCCGCGCGCGCGGCGCGCGTCGGCATTGGTCGCACCGATCGCCTTGAGTTCGCGCATCAAATCCGCGGCGACGGTATAACGCAAGGTGAAATGCTCGGTATCGAGCACCGGATCGCGGAATCCGGCCGCCAGCAGCGTATCGCCTATCGCGGCGATCGGTGCGAAGGCGCTGACGTGCGGCGCCGCATCGGCTGCCGCCCAGGCCGCGCGCAACTCGCGCAGGGTGTCTGGGCCGAACGTGGAAAACGCCAGATACCCACCAGGGCGCAGCACGCGCCGCAGTTCGGCGAATAACCCCGGCAGATCGTCGATCCACTGCACGCACAGGTTGGAGAACACCACATCGATGCTGGCGTCGGCCAGCGGCAGCGCGCACGCGTCCGCGCACACGCGCGCGAGCGGGCGGCGCCAGCCGGGACGCAGGCGCTGCAGCATCGGCAGGGCGAGATCCAGGGCGATGATATGCGCCCGGCGATAGCGCTTGCGCAGGGCCGCGCTGCCGTGGCCGGGGCCACAGCCCAGATCAAGCACGCGCGTGGGTTTGTCCGGGAAATATTCCAGTCGCTCGAGCATGCGCGCCTCGACCTTGCGCTGCAAAGCGGCGTTGCGGGTGTAGGTTTTTGCCGCGCGTCCGAATGCGCGGCGGATCTGGCGGGGATCGAACAGGCTCATGCGGGCAGGCTTCCGGTGAAGTCGATGAGAGATTTGGCGGTTTCTGCGGCGTGGGCAACGAAAGGTGCGTGTCCCGACGCAATTTCCACAAAGTGGCTTTGTGGACAATGCCGTGTGGCCCAGCGCAGGGCCGCTGCGGGCACGAGGCGGTCGCGACGACCAGCAATCCACAGACTCGGCATGGCGAGCTGCGGCAGGCGCATGCGCAGGTCGGCGGTTTCCAGCACGCGCAGGCCTTGCTCGAGCGCGACGAGCGCGGGCTCGCCACGCTCGAACACGTGCGCGCGGAGTTCGCGCAGCTCGGCCAGGGCGCCGTCGCTGCCCATCGTTTCGAGCGCGAGAAAGCGGTTGATCGTGGCGCGGTAATCGCGGCGCAATCCGGCATCGAACCCGGCGAAGGTCGCGACTGCCACACCGTGCGGCCAATCCGAGGCGGTGACGAAGCACGGCGAAGCGGCGATCACGGCCAGGCCGCGTACCGCGCCGGGTTGTGCCAGCGCCGCGTGCAAGGCAATGAGTCCGCCGAACGACCAGCCCAGCCACACTGCGCGCGGCAGCACTGCCAGCAGATGCTGTGCGCACTGTGCGGGATCCAGTGTTGTGGCATCGTCGCGACTGTAGCCGTGACCGGGAAGGTCGACGATGTGCAGACGAAAGCGCTCACGCAACAAGCGGGTGAGCGGTGCAAACACGCCGCCGTGCATGGCCCAGCCGTGGATCAGCACCAGATCAGGGCCTTTGCCGAGCGTTTCGATGTGCATCAGGCCATTTTCCGCACGTGCGCGAACGCGCTGGCCAGCGCGTCCAGCAGGTGCTCCACATCGGCTTCGGCATGCGCCGCCGAAAGGGTCACGCGCAGGCGCGCGCCGGTGCTGGCCGGCACGCTCGGCGGGCGAATTGCCGCAAGAAAAAATCCGGCATCTTGCAGCCGCCGCGCGAGCTGTAGCGCGAGCGCATTGCTGCCGACCGGCAACGGCTGGATCGCGGTGCGCGATGGCAGCAGGGCGATCCCGCGCCGGGACGCGCCTTCGCGAAATTGCGCAATGCGTTGGTGCAAACGCGCACGCAGTTCGCCGTCCGCTCGCGCAAGGCCTACGGCCGCATTCGCTGCGGCAGCCAGTGCCGGCGGCATCGCAGTGGTGTAGATGTAACTGCGCGCGAACTGGATCAAGCCATCGATCAGCGTTGCACTGCCGGCGACGAAGGCGCCGGCCACGCCGAGCGCCTTGCCTAGTGTGGCCATCAATACCGGCGCGTTGTCCTGGCTCAGACCGGCTTCGGCGAGGCTGCCGGCGCCGTCCGCGCCGAGCACGCCAAAGCCGTGCGCATCGTCGATCATCAGCGTAGCGTTTTGGGTTTTGCACAATGTGGCAAGCTCCGCCAACGGAGCGATGTCGCCATCCATGCTGAACACCGCGTCGCTGGCAAGCAGCGCCGGGACGCCTGCGCGCGCCTGCAACTGTCGGCGCGCGCTTGCCGTATCGCAATGCCGGTAGCGTGCAAGCACGCAACCGGCCAGATGCGCGGCATCGATCAGGCTGGCGTGATTGAGTTTGTCCTGCACGCACACCGCGTCCGTGCCGAGCAATGCACCGAGCACGCCGAGATTGGCCATGTACCCGGTCGAAAAAAGCAGCGCGCGCTCGCGACCGGTCCAGGTCGCAAGTTTTTCCTCCAACATCGCGTGTTCTTCGCAATGGCCGCCGAGCAGATGCGCTGCGCGCGCACCGACACCCCACTGCGTCGCGGCGCGCGTCAGCGCCTCGCTCAGCTTTGGATGTCGGGCCAAGCCAAGATAGTCGTTGCTGGAGAAATCCAGCAAGGACTTGCGGCCGATGACAATGTGGGTGGCGTCAGCCCGTTCGACCGTGCGGATGCGGCGCAACAAATTCGTGCGCGCGCGCTGTGCGTGCGCATCCGCGAGGCGCGCGAGAAGATCGGGGCGTAGCATCGGCGAACCGCTCAGGCGGCGGCGTTCTGGGGACAATCCTCGACGATGTCGGCGTGCACTGTCGTCGCCATGTGCTCGACCTGCATCGGTTCGATACCCAGGCGCGCGAACAACGCGCGATCGTGTTCGACGTCGGGATTGCCGGTGGTCAGGAGTTTTTCGCCGTGGAAAATCGAATTGGCCCCGGCGAAAAAGCACAGCGCCTGCAATTCATCGCTCATTTCGGCGCGCCCTGCCGACAACCGCACCATCGAGGTCGGCATCAGGATTCTGGCCACCGCGATCATGCGCACGAACTCGAACGGATCAAGCAAGGCCGTGCCTGCGAGCGGAGTGCCTTCGACCTGCACCAGGCGATTGATCGGCACTGATTGCGGATGTTCGGGTAGGTTCGCCAGCGTCTGCAACAGGCCCGCGCGCGCCACGCGTGTCTCGCCCATGCCAACGATGCCGCCGCAGCAGGTTTTCAGACCGGCATTGCGCACGCATTCGAGTGTGTCGAGGCGATCCTGGTATGCGCGGGTGTGAATGATCTCGCCATAGAACTCCGGTGCAGTATCCAGATTATGGTTGTAGTAATCCAGTCCGGCGGTCTTGAACCGATCTGCCTGCGTTTGCGTGATCATGCCCAGCGTGGCGCAGGTTTCCAGACCCAGGGCCTTCACCGCGCCGATCAGTTCAGCGACCTTTTCCACGTCGCGATCCTTGGGTGAACGCCACGCCGCGCCCATGCAGAAACGCGTTGCACCGGCAGCTCTGGCCGTGCGCGCCTTTTCCAGCACGGCGTCGACCTCCATCAATTTGGTCGCTTCCACGCCGGTGTGGTAGCGCTGCGCCTGTGGGCAGTAGGCGCAATCCTCCGGACAACCACCGGTCTTGATCGACAGCAGAGTGGATACTTGCACGGCGTTGGCGTCGTGATGGGTGCGGTGCACGGCGTGCGCACGCGCAAGCAGATCGTTGAACCGCAGGGCCAGCAGAGCCAGCACTTCGGCGCGCGAATAATCGTGACGCAACACAGCAGCGTTCATGGCACACTCGCAAACTACGAAAGACGTGAGTGTGGGGAGCAGCAGATTGCCTGTCAACTCGATCAAGCAGGTGTTGGTTGACGGAGCACGGCGCCTGCAATGGAGCCTGCTTCCACCGCATTGCCTGCTGTGCGGCAGTGCCGGAAGCCGCCGGCGCGACCTGTGCATTGCCTGTGCGGCAGATCTTGCGCGCAACCGCGTGTGCTGCCCGCGCTGCGCCCTGCCGCTGGATGCGCCGGCACCCATGTGCGGCGAATGCCTGCAACGTGAACCGCTGTTCGCAGCCGCGTTTGCGCCATTCGTGTATGCGCCGCCGCTGGACAGCCTGCTCACGCGCCTGAAATTCGGCCGCAGCCTCGCGGCCGGGCGCGTGCTGTCGGAACTGTGGATAGACGCTGTGCGCACCGCGTCGCCGGCGCTGCCGCAAGCGTTGATTCCGGTGCCGCTGCATCCGCAGCGATTGCGCGAGCGCGGTTACAACCAGGCGCTGGAATTGGCGCGGCCGCTGGCACGTGCGCTGGCGCTGCCATTGCGTGCGGAGGGATTGCGGCGTGTCCGGGCGACGTCGGCGCAATCGAATCTGGATGCGGCTGCGCGACGGCGCAACCTGCGCGGTGCCTTTGTCGCTGCCGAAGAAACGGCATTGCCGGCACATGTGGCCATCCTTGACGATGTGATGACCACCGGCACGACCTTGCGCGAATGCGCGCGCACGCTGGTGCGTGCGGGGATCGCGCGCGTGGATGTGTGGGCTTTGGCGCGTGCGCCCAAGCACATGCGCTAGGGAACCTCCGCTTAACCTGCCGCGCTCGACATATTGCGCGCCGGCGGTGCTCGAAATCCTCATTTACCAACAAGCAAACTCCGGTTTCTGCGCTCCGGCGGCACGCAATCTGCCTTCGCTCGCGACGGTTAATCAGAGATTCCCCTGGTTACTTCAGCGCATAGCCCAGAACGATACCCAGCCACAACGCCAGGCCCACCCAGTTGTTGTTGCGAAATGCGGCAAAGCAGGCTTCACGCTCGCGTCGACGCATGATCCATAGTTGCCACGCGAACAACACAGCCGCAATCCCAACACCGGCGAAGTACACGCCGTGCAGATGCCCGCGCTGCGCGACCAGGGACATCGCACCGAGAAACGTCGTCATCAGCACGCCGAGGATCGGCAAATCTGCGTCGCCAAACAGGATCGCGGTCGACTTGACGCCGATGCGGATATCGTCGTCGCGATCGACCATTGCATACTCGGTATCGTAGATCGTCGAGAACAGCACATTGCCCAGGAACAGCAGGCCGCACAACGGCAGCGCCTGCATGAAGGCATCCCAGGTTCCCGCGACCGCCGCGAACGCCATCGGGATCGACCAGCCGAATGCGCAACCCAGGTATACCTGCGGCAAATAGGTGTAGCGCTTCATGAACGGATAGGTCACGGCCAGAACCGCGCCGACAAAGGACAATTCCACGGTCAGGCGGTTGGTCAGCAGCACCAGCGCGAACGCGAGCACGAGCAGGACAAAAAACACGCCGATCGCTTCGGTTACCGGCACGCTGCCGGTCGCGAGCGGACGTTCACGCGTGCGCTTGACTTGCGGATCGAGCTTGCGGTCGGCGAAATCGTTCACCACGCAGCCGGCTGAACGCATCAGCCAAACGCCGAGGGTGAAGATGACGAGCAGCCCCAACGGCGGGAAATCCCCGGCCGCCAGCCACAATGCCCACCAGGTTGGCCACAGCAGCAGCAACGCGCCGACCGGCCGGTGCATGCGCGCAAGTTTGGCGTACTCGGTCAGGCGATTGCGCACACGCGGCCAGTCGATACGCGTCGGCGTAGTAGACGGCTTGACGGCAGAGGTTCTGCGCGCGGCTGCACCCGGCACTGGCACGCGTTGCGGCGCCGTGACGCGCGCAACGGGTGGGCGCGGGCGGGATTTTGGCGGAATGCGCGGGTCGGTCATGCTGTAAGTGTAATCGCGCCGGCGTATCCTCGTGCGATTGCCCGGGGAGAAAACGATGATGCAACGCCAGCTGCCGCTGCGCTATATCGCCTTCACGCTATGCCTGCTGGCATGCGCACTCGCGCTGATCATGCTGTGGGATGATCCGCATCACAACCACATCTTCTGGCGCTCGCTCGCGGTGCTGAGCGGCGCGCTGGTCGTGATCGGGTGTTTGGACATGCTCCAGCGCAAAAGCACGTTGCGACGCAATTTCCCGATCACTGCACACATCCGCACGTTTTTCGAGTTCTTCCGGCCGATGTTGCGCCAGTATGTCGTCGAATCCGACACTGACGAGGTGCCGTTTTCGCACACCGAGCGCTCAATCGTGTACCAGCGCGCAAAAAACGTCGAGGACAAGCGCCCGTTCGGCAGCGAACTGAATCTGTATGCGACACAGTACGAATGGATCAACCATTCGTTGGCACCGGCGAAAATCGAGGATCACGATTTTCGCATCGTCATCGGCGGCCCCGAATGCAGCCAGCCGTATTCGGCCAGCGTATTCAACATCTCGGCGATGAGTTTCGGCTCACTGTCGGCGAATGCGATCCGCGCGCTCAACGAAGGCGCGCGCCGCGGTGGTTTCTACCACGATACCGGCGAAGGTTCGCTGTCGCGCTACCACCGAGAAATGGGCGGCGATATCTGCTGGGAAATCGGCTCGGGCTATTTCGGTTGCCGCAATCCCGACGGTACGTTCAACGAAGAGCGCTTTGTGGAAAACGCAAAATCCGCACAAGTCAAAATGATCGAGATCAAACTGTCGCAAGGCGCCAAACCGGGCCACGGCGGCGTGTTGCCGGGCGCGAAAGTCAGCGCGGAAATCGCTGCAGCACGTGGCGTGCCGATGGGTGAGGATTGCGTGTCGCCATCCGCGCACAGCGCGTTTTCCACCCCGCTCGGCTTGCTGCAATTCGTTGCGCGTCTGCGCGAAAAATCCGGCGGCAAGCCGACCGGGTTCAAGCTCGCGCTCGGCCACCCCTGGGAATGGTTCGGCATCGCCAAGGCGATGCATGAGTCCGGCATCCTGCCGGATTTCATCGTCGTCGACGGCGGCGAGGGCGGCACTGGCGCGGCGCCGCTGGAATTCACCGATCACGTCGGCGCGCCACTGCGCGAAGCGCTGCTGCTGGTGCACAACACCCTGGTCGGTTTGAGTCTGCGCGACAAGGTGCGCATCGGCGCCAGCGGCAAGATCATCACCGGTTTCGATGTCGTGCGCACGCTCGCGCTCGGCGCGGATTGGTGCAACGCCGCGCGTGGATTCATGTTCGCGCTCGGTTGCATCCAGGCGCGCAAGTGCCATACCGACCACTGTCCCACCGGCATTACCACCCAGGATCCGTCGCGCTGGGAAAAGCTCGATGTGCCGGACAAGGCCGAGCGAGTGAAGATGTTCCACGTCAACACCCTGCGTGCGCTCAAGGAGCTGATCGCCGCGTCGGGGTTGAGTCATCCCAAAGAACTCGGCCCCGAGCACATCATCCGCCGCGTGACCTCGACCGAGGTGCGCTCATTGTCGGCGTTGTACCACTTCGTCAAGCCTGGCGAACTCATCGACGGGCTGCCAGATCACGCGGTATTCAAGGTGTTCTGGCATGCCGCGCGCACCGACAGTTTCGCGCCTCCGGGATATGTACTGGAGAAGCACCACACCAAAGCCCGTTGAGCCGGGCGCGGTAAATCGTTTGCGCATGCTTGCGTGGAAGCTAACGACGGACAAAAAAAACCCCGCGCGGCTCGCATCCGCGCGGGGCGTAGGGAGTTCTGCGGAATTCAGTTAGGCGGACAAGCGGCTCAGCGCTTCGTTGATGCGCGCCAGCTTGCTCTGCAACGGATTGACGATCGTCTGATCGTTCGCCGGAGCGTGGTTGCGCACATCTTCAATGGCCATTTCCAGACGACCCATTTCAATCAACAAATCGTGACGCAGGAACAGCGGGTTCAGGGTCATGACGGCGGCGGATGCAAGCATGGCACTCTCCATTTCTATCGATGTGATTTCCATGATGCAGAAGGCATGCCAAGCCAGAAAGCACGAGGTTTTGAGGCCAAGCGGCGCGACCGTGACGTTTTTTGGCGCAATTTGACCCGCTTCACAATCCTGTAATCAGTAATTGCGGTATTATCCCGCCCAATCCACGGTGCCTCAGGGGCGGGTTTCCTGGTGCACCAGTCCGGTCACTGGCGCCCGGCATACGGTCCTCTTGGATTCCCCTGTTCCTACGACCGCCGGGCGCCAGCCTTATCCCCCTTCGACTTTGCGGCGCGCTTGCGCCGCTTGGCGTTTGTATAATCCGCGGTCTTCATTACTACCGCTTCCATGAGCCACAGCGAACAAAACTACGATGTGATCGTGATTGGCGGCGGGCGAGCCGGGATTTTGCGCACTGCGTGGAATCGCAGTGCACACCGGCGAGCGCCCGAGACAGGAGTCGAGGGCTGGGCGACTTGGCAAGGCCGGGACGGTCGCGCCTAGTCGTCGACGTGGCCGGGCCGGACGCAGCAACGAGAATTCGATGAATCATAACGATCAAACCTACGATGTGATCGTGATTGGCGGCGGTCACGCCGGCACGGAAGCCGCGCTTGCGTCCGCGCGGCTGGGCGCACGCACGCTGCTGCTGACCCACAACATCGAAACCCTGGGGCAGATGAGTTGCAATCCGGCCATCGGCGGCATTGGCAAGGGCCATCTGGTCCGCGAAATCGACGCGCTCGGCGGCGTCATGGCATGGGCGGCCGATCGCGCCGGCATTCAATGGCGGACGTTGAACGCCTCGAAAGGCCCGGCCGTGCGCGCCACGCGCTGCCAGGCCGATCGTGCGCTGTACAAGGCGGCGATCCGGCGCCGACTGGAAACCCAGCCGAATCTTTCGATTTTTCAGCAATCCGTGGACGATCTGACGCTCCACGGCAACCGCGTGACCGGCGCGGTCACCCAGATGGGCCTGAAGTTTTCCTCGCGCTGCATGGTGCTGACCGCCGGAACCTTTCTCGCCGGGAAGATTCACGTCGGTCTGGAAAATTTTGCTGGAGGCCGCGCAGGCGACCCGCCAGCACAGAACCTGGCCGCGCGCCTGCGTGAGTTGCCGCTGCGCGTGGATCGCCTGAAAACCGGCACACCGCCGCGCATCGACGGCCGCACGATTGATTTTTCCGGTCTGGCCGAACAGCCCGGCGACGATCCCATGCCAGTATTTTCCTTTATTGGCTCGACGGCCGAGCATCCGCGCCAGGTCAGTTGCTGGATCACGCATACGTCCGAGCGCACGCATGAGATCATCCGCGGCGCACTCGACCGCTCGCCTTTGTACACCGGCAAGATCGAGGGCGTTGGCCCGCGCTACTGTCCGTCGATCGAGGACAAAGTCGTGCGCTTTGCCAACAAGACCGCGCACCAGATTTTCATCGAGCCGGAAGGACTCGATACTACCGAGATTTATCCGAACGGCATTTCCACGTCGCTGCCGTTTGATGTGCAACGGGAGCTGGTACATTCGATTGTCGGGTTTGAGCATGCGCACATCACTCGCCCCGGCTACGCCATCGAATACGATTATTTCGATCCGCGCGGACTCAACGCTTCGCTGGAAAGCAAGGCTATCGATGGCTTGTATTTCGCCGGCCAGATCAACGGCACCACCGGTTACGAGGAAGCTGCCGCTCAGGGTTTGATCGCCGGGTTGAACGCCGCGCGCGCCGCGCAGGACAAGGTGCCGTGGACGCCACGCCGGGACGAAGCCTACATTGGCGTACTGATCGACGACCTGATCACCAACGGCACGACCGAGCCGTACCGCATGTTCACTTCGCGCGCCGAATACCGGCTGCATCTGCGCGAGGACAATGCTGATCTGCGCCTGACCGAGAAAGGCCATGAAGTGGGCAGTCTTGACGCTGCGCGTTTCGCCGCGTTCTGCCGCAAACGCGAGGCGATCGAGTGCGAAACGCAGCGCCTGCACAACATTTGGGCCGCGCCCGGCAACGCGCTTGGACACGAGATCGAGCAGACGTTGCAGGTGCCGCTGTCGCGCGAAACGAATGCGCTGGACTTGTTGCGCCGCCCGCAACTGGATTATGCGCAGCTCATGCGCATACCCGCGCTCGGGCCTGCGGTGGCGGATGCACGCGTGGCCGAACAGGTTGAGATTTCCGCCAAATACAGCGGATATCTGGATCGGCAGAACGAGGAAATCCAACGCCAGCGTCGTCATGAAGAGACCGCGATTCCGGCGCAGTTCGATTACGCTGCCGTGCGCGGCCTGTCTACGGAAGTCTTGCAGAAACTCACGGGCAGCCGGCCGCAGACTGTGGGTCAGGCACAGCGCATCGCCGGCGTGACGCCGGCGGCAATTGCGCTATTGCTGGTGCATTTGAAACGCCGACGCGCGGCTTGATCAAGCGCGGATCCGCTCGCGGCAGATCGACGCGCCGTGCCTGCGATCAACGCCTGGGCAGCTTTGCCTGCGCCGCGTTCAGTGCCTGCATGGCGTGATCGTACAGCGACTTGGCTTCTTCCGACGTGGTCTGGCTGGCCTGACCGTTGGCGAGCATCTCCTTGAGCACGAGTTGGCCGGATTCGTCCCAGCCGGCCTTGGTCACCGCAGACGGACGCGCGCCCTCGCCGCTGGATTCCTCCTTCACCACGACCCAGGGCTTGTCGTTCTGGAACGCCATCTTCATCGTGACACGCCCGGTTTCATTGGCCTTGTCGTCGTACAGGTCGGTAATCTCGCGTACGACCTTGACCTTGCCGTTGCTGTAGAAAGCATCCCAGGCGATCGAGGAATTTGGGGTCTGGCCGCCGCCGTTGACTGACTTGAGTGTGCCGATCTGCGCGAACGCCTTCTTGTAGGCTTCAAACATCTTCTCGGCCGGGGTCGGCTCGGGCGCGAGGATGATCTGTACCTGCGACGGCGAACGCTTGGTCAGCACCGGATATTGCAGCACCGGCAGAAAGCGGCGTTCGCCGTCGATAAGCACTGCGTCTACGGCATACGTACGTTTTGGATCGACCTGCGTCGGATCGATCGGGATATTGAACGCGATCGGCGGCCGGTTGGCGTGCTCGATGGTGATCTGCGCCAGTGGCGCGGCCGGTTGCGAGACGTCGATCAAGCGCAGTTCCGCGCGCGCGTTGTTGCCCAGGGCGCGCGGCTCGCGCAACATGATCGTGCCGCTGACGCTGCTCGCGATCTGCGCCGCGGCCGGCACGGCCGGCGGCGGCTGCGACGTGCAGCCGACGAGCACGCCGAGCGTCAGCAGGGCGGAAAATGTAGGGATACGCATGGGCTAATCTCCGGGAGGCGGCGGCAAATGGCTTGTCCACGCCGTGCTGTGAAAAATGGGTTACGAATGAACGCGGCCCGCAACCGGCCGACGCATCCGCCGATGACCATATTCTAGTGCGCAGCCACGGCGATTGAAAATACGGCTCTGCGCCTAGCACGGCGCGGTGCAGCTGTCCATCGTCCTGGTGCACGAGTTGCGAAAAAAATTGACACAACGGTTAAGTATTTGTTACGTTCGGCGAGCTTGCTGGTGCCGCTATCTGGGGGCGAGCTTGCGCGCGCTGGGGGATTCGTACATCTAGACTCGCCGCGCGCTCGGGTCGTGCGCAGTACAAACTGCCATGATCGGCCAACTGTCCGACTGAAATTCTGGGAGTGAATCATGAAACAAAAGCTGCTCGTATCCTCGATTTTGATGGGTCTGGCCGTGGCGGCCATGCCGCTGGCATCGGTGCATGCGCAAGACGCGGGCGATCAACCCACCGCGACGCAGACGCAAGCCGACAAAGACAAGAAGAAGAAAGAAGAGGCGCAAAAGCTCGGTACGGTCACGGTAACGGGGTCCCTGATTCCGAAATCGCAGATCGAAACCGCCACGCCGGTCATCAGCATTTCCGGCGAAGACATGAAAAAGCAGGGCTTCCGCAACGTCTACGATGCCCTCAAGTCGTTGCCGGTGGCTACCGGCGCCGTGCAGGACAGCCAGTTCAGCCAGGGCTTCACTCCCGGCGCCAACACGATCAGCCTGCTGGGTCTGGATCCGAGCTTCACTCTGGTGCTGATGAACGGTCGGCCGCTGGCGGACTATCCGTTCCTGTACAACAGCAACAGCAACTTCGTCGACCTGAATACGATCCCGAACTTCTTGGTCGACCACATTGACATCGTGCCCGGCAACCAGTCGGCCATTTACGGTTCGGCGGCCATTGCCGGCGTAGTCAACATCATCACCAAGCAGAAACTCGAGGGCATTACGCTCGATTACCGAGTCGGCGGCTATACCGACGGCGGCGGTGCGCAGGAGCGCCTGCAGATCGGCGGTGGCCACAGTTGGGGCAACCTCGACGCGATTTTCGGCATTGAACTGAATAATCAAAATCCGGTGTACTTCCGCCAGCGCTCGTACGCCAATAGCGCGAACGACAACCCCACGCTCGATGGCGCGCCGGGCATCGCCCAGCGCGACCGAGTGGAAATCGACGGCTTTACCGGCAAGTATGACGATCCGGGCGCTGCGCTGTGCAGTCCGATCAGTTTCTTGTACAACGGCACTGAAAAATACAGCTATCGTCCGGGCGCAGGCTATTACTGCGGCACCACCGAGGGCGTCGGTTACGGCACCATGCTCAACGAGAACAAGTCGGGCAACGCCTACGCGAACCTCAAGTACCAGTTGAACGACAATACCCAGTTGTACGCCGATGCGCTGTTCAACACGACCAAGGTCAAGTATCACACCGGCGGTAACTATTCCGAATTCTGGTCCAGCGGCTATATCTGGGATGCCGATTCGCAGCATCTGGTCCGCCTGCAGCACATTTTCGCGCCGGAAGAAGTACAAGGTCTCAATGACGGCGAGTTCATCGAACACAGTTATGTGGTCAATCTGGGCATTCGTGGCACGCTTGGCAGCTCAAACTGGAACTACGACGCCTCGTTTCACCGTTCGCAGGACAGTTCCGATTCCAAGCAACGCCGCGGCCTCGTCGCGCCGGAGAATGCATTTTTCCTCGGCCCGCAGGACGGTACCGACCCGTACGGGTACGGTTATCCTGCCTATCACATTACCCAGAACGGCAATTTCTGGGGTGCGTTCACGCCGGCGCAGTATCTGGCCATGTCGGACGTCATCCGCAGCGATTCCAAGACCTATACCCAGCAGGCCAACCTGACCGTGACAAACACGGACCTGTTCGAATTGCCGGCCGGCTCGGTAGGCTTTGCGGGCGTGGCCGAAATCGGCAATCAGTCGTGGCAGAACCCCATCGATCCGCGCGTTACCGCAGGCGACTTCTTCGGCATTGGCGGTACCAGCGGCGGTGGCAAGCGCGATCGTCAAGCGCTTGCGGCAGAAGTGAACGTGCCGATCTTCAGCATGCTGACAGCCGATGCATCGGCCCGTTACGACAATTACAAACCCGATGGCGGCAGCAGCCAGGGCAAGGCTACCTTCAAGGTGGGCCTGGAATTCCGTCCGTTCGACACCCTGTTGCTGCGCACCAACTACGCTACCGCGTTCCGCGCGCCGGACATGGGCTACGTGTTCTCGACCGGCAGCAAGTTCTTCAACAGTTATGAGGATTATTACAACTGCCGTCGCGTGCAGGGCGACAATTACACGAACTGCAACGCACCCTACAATTCCGTGCAGGTGACCGGGTTCCAGAACGGCAACAAAGATCTGAAATACATCACGGCCAAGTCGTTTGGCGCCGGCGTGGTGTGGTCGCCGACCAGCAACTTCAACATCAAGACCGACTATTACCGGGTCAAGATCAACAACGAAGTATCCAGTTACGATCCGGATACGATCTTGCAGAAAGAAGCTGACTGCCGTCTGGGCCATACCCGCGGCGGCACGCCGGTCGACGGCAACTCACCGGCTTGCCAACAGTTCATCTCCCAGGTCGGACGCAATGCGCTCGATGCGCCGATCAATCCGGGTGGCCTGAACACGATCACCACGTACCCGATCAACATCGCCGACGAAACCGTGTCCGGCATCACAGCCAGCACCCAGTACAAGTG
>JBOHYL010000105.1:0-14020 GCA_050737915.1 Rudaea sp. | reverse complement strand
GTGCCGAATCGTCACTTCACGAGTCCCACGTATTCGCCGGTGCGCGTATCCACCTTGATTTTTTCGCCCTGCGGCACGAACAGCGGCACGCGCACCACCGCACCGGTTTCCAATGTTGCCGGCTTGCCGCCGGTACCAGCGGTGTCGCCTTTGACGCCCGGGTCGGTCTGCGTGATCAGCAATTCAACGAAATTCGGTGGCGACACGGTCAGCGGCGCTCCGTTCCACAGTGTGACAATGCAGGTTTCATTGCCCTTGAGCCACTTCGCCGCATCGGCCATCGCATTCTTGTCCGCAGCCAGCTGCTCGTGCGTGTCCGGGTGCATGAAGTGCCAGAACTCGCCGTCGCTGTACAGATATTCCATGTCCTGATCGAGCACGTCGGCAGCCTCCAGCGAATCGGTCGATTTCATCGTCAACTCGACCACACGACCGGTCTTCACGTTGCGGTACTTGACCCGGGTGAAAGCCTGGCCCTTGCCCGGCTTGACGTATTCCGTGTCGACGATCGAGCACGGATAGCCGTCGACGAGAATCTTCATGCCGTTCTTGACATCGTTCATGCCGTAAGCCATGAGTAAAACTCCGTAAAAAAATGCGAGAGCCGCGCGGGAAAGCGGCTAAAATGAAGGAATCGGTACAAGCAGGCGCCCATGATAACCGCAAGCCCCGTTCCTGCGCAGCAGCCCCGCAGCTGGCAAAGACTCTGGCGGGAGGCCATTACCGACCCGCGCGAGTTGCTGGAGCTGCTTGATCTGGGCCATCTCGCGGACGAATTGTTGCCGGCACGCGATACCGGTTTTGCACTGCGTGTGCCGCGCGGATTCGCTGGTCGCATGCGCCGTGGCGACCCGGCCGATCCGCTGCTCCTGCAGGCGCTACCGCAGGCGGCGGAACTGCTCGACGCAGCCGGATTCGCGCACGACGCGGTCGGCGACCTGGACGCACGCGTGGCCCATGGCGTGCTGCACAAATACCACGGCCGCGTCCTGCTCATCGCGACCGGTTCCTGCGCAATCAATTGCCGATACTGTTTTCGCCGACATTTTCCGTATGCCGACGAAACGGCCGCAGCAAACCGCTGGCGCGACGCGATCGAATATATCCAACGTGATGCCAGCATCGAGGAAGTCATCCTCTCAGGTGGCGATCCGCTATCGCTGTCGACCGCCAAACTTTGCGAACTGACCGACGCGCTGACCGCAGTTCCCCACATCCGGCGCTTGCGCATCCACACGCGCCTGCCCATCGTGCTGCCCGAGCGCATCGACGCGGAACTGCTGGCCTGGCTGCGCCGCCTGCCGTGGCCGCTGGCGGTGGTGCTGCACACCAATCACGCGAACGAGATCGACGAGTCTGTCGCCGCCGCCTGCACGCGCTTGCACAGTGCGGGCGCAAGCCTGCTCAACCAGAGCGTGCTCCTGCGCGGTATCAACGACAGCGTCGATGCGCTGGCGGCTCTGTCCGAGCGCCTGTTCGCGGTCGGCGTACTACCCTACTACCTGCACCAGCTCGATCATGTCGCCGGCGCCACGCATTTTGGCGTGGACGATACGCGGGCGCGCGAGCTTGCGTCCGTCCTGCACGGCCGCCTTTCCGGCTATCTGGTGCCGCGACTGGTGCGCGAGATCGCCGGAGAGGCGGGCAAGACGCGAGTGTGACTTGCGCCGCTGGAAAACCCGCGCGTTATCGAGTAAAAGCTGTACCGGCCAAGGAATTGCCCAGCCATGAGCAAACAGGAAAACGTCGTCAAGCTGCTGCTGATCGAGGATTCGGTCGAGGAGGCCGAGCAGATCATCAGCATTCTGCGCAACGGCGGCATTGCCGTGCGTCCGGCGCGCGCGGGCAACGCGGCCGAACTGGAGGCGCAACTGGGCACACAGACACCGGATCTGATCCTGGCCAATCAGGCGGCCAAAGGCATCGTGCTCAAGGACGTCGCCGCCGCGGCCAATGCCACCGGCAAGGATATCGCACTGATCGCGGTGGCAACTGCAGTCGACGAGGACACAGTCAGCAAGGCATTTGCTGATGGCGCACGCGCACTCGCGCTGCGCAATCGCACTGAACACGTGCAAGCCATTGTGCGCCGGGAATTCGAGGCGTTGCTCATGCGCCGTGGCGTGCGCCGGCTCGAGGCGGCGTTGCGCGAAACCGAGCGCCGCTGCGAGGCGTTGCTGGATTCTTCGCGCGATCCCATCGCCTACGTGCACGAAGGCATGCACGTGCGTGCGAACAAGGCATACCTGGAAATCTTCGGTTTCGAGGAATTCGACGACATCGAGGGCATGACGATCCTGGACATGATCGCGCCGGACGACGCCGAGGATTTCAAAAATCTGCTCAAGAAATTGTCCAAGGGCGAAAAACCTCCGCAAAAACTCAATCTGAAGGGACGCCGCGCGGACGGCAGCACGTTCGACGCGACCATGGAATTCGCCGAAGCCAGCTACGAGGGCGAACCCTGCCAGCAGATCATCTTCCGCCAGCAGACGATGAGCGCGGAACTGGCCAAGGAGCTGGACGTATTGCGCTCCAAGGATCTGGTCACCGACCTGTACAACCGCCAGTATTGCGTCGGCGAACTGGAGCGCATGGTTGGCGAAGCCGCCAAGGGCCGCCACGACCAGGCCCTGCTGCTGGTCGAACCGGACAATTTCAAGGCATTGCTCGATACCGTCGGCCTGGGCAATGCGGATCTGCTGCTCGGCGACATGGCCAACCTGATGCGTCGACACTTGCAGGAAGCCGATATCGCCGGCCGTTTTGGCGAACATGCGTTTGGCGTGCTCCTGGCTGGACGCGTTGCGGATGACGTTCGCCAGCTTGGCGAAACCCTGCGCCACGCCTTCGACGAACGCATCTTCGAGGTCGGCAAGCAGTCAGTCAACGCCAACGTGAGCATCGGCGGTACCCTGATCGGCGAAAAGAACGCCAACGCGCAAGCCGTGCTCAACCAAGCCAGCACCGCGCTGCGCACCGCACAGACCGAAGGCGGCAACCGCGTCAACGTGTTCGACCCCGGCGCCAAAGACAAGGCCGACGAGGAAAAAACCCGCCACTGGCTCACACTGATCAAGGACGCACTGGCAAACAACGGCTTCGCCCTGTTCTATCAGCCGATCATCAGCCTGCACGGTGCCGAAGGCGAGTTCTACGAAATCCTGTTGCGCATGAACGGCCCGAAGGGCGAGATCACGCCGAATTTCTTCATGCCGGTGGCCGAGCAGCACGGCCTGCTCGCGGCCATCGACCGCTGGGTGATCGGCGCCGCGATCAAGGCTTTGGCCGAACGCGAGAAAGCCGGCCACAAGACCGTGTTCTTCGTCAAACTCACGCCGCAATCGCTGGATGACCAAACCCTGCTGCCGTGGATCGCGCAGCAGCTCAAGAACGCGCGTTTGCGCGGTGATGCGCTGGTGTTCGAGATGCCCGAGAGCAAGGTCGTAACCAGCCTCAAACCGGCGAAAGCGTTTGCCGCCGGCCTCAAACAGATCCATTGCGGCTTCGCACTGGAACAATTCGGCTCCGGTCTGAACTCGTTCCAGTTGCTCAAGCATGTGGATGCCAATTACCTGAAAATCGACCGCAACTTCATGGCCGAGCTGCCGAAAAACAAGGAACATCAGGAGAAGGTCAAGGAAATCTGCGATCAGGCGCACCATGCCGGCAAACTCACCGTCGCCGAATTCGTCGAGGACGCGGCGAGCATGTCGATCCTGTTCTCCTGCGGCGTGAATTTCGTGCAGGGGAACTTCCTGCAGGAACCTGAGAAGGTGATGGCTTACGAGACGGTGTGACAAAGCCGTCCATGGCAGGTCGCCCGATCGGCATCCTGCCTCACCCTCGCGGCGCAGGTGCGATGCGCTTCAACGCATCGCACGAGCCTGCGTCGCTCGACCTGCAGGAACCCGAGAAGGTGATGGCGTACGAGACCGCCTAGCAACCGCTAGCAACGCGAATGCACCGCGCTCGGCTACACTATGCGCGTTTTGCCCACCCGCAGGAGCCGCGCATGTCCGCCGAGATCAAGTACCAACGCATCCTCCTGAAGCTTTCCGGCGAGGCACTGATGGGCGACGCCGATTACGGCATCGATCCCAAGGTGCTGCAACGCCTCGCGCGCGAGACCATCGAAGTCCAGCAAAGCGGCGTCCAGGTGGGCATCGTCATCGGCGGCGGCAACATCTTTCGCGGAGAAGGCTTGGCCGCTGCCGGCATGGACCGCGTCACCGGCGATCAGATGGGCATGCTCGCCACGGTAATGAACGCACTGGCTCTGCAGGATGCATTGGAGAAACTCGGCGCGCGCGCGCGCGTCATGAGCGCAATCAAGATCAATCAGGTGTGCGAGGATTTCATCCGCCGCCGCGCGATCCGCCATCTGGAAAAAGGCCGCATCGCGATCTTCGCCGCCGGCACCGGCAATCCGTTCTTCACCACCGATTCCGCCGCTGCCCTGCGCGCCGTCGAGATCGGTGCCGACCTGCTGCTCAAGGCAACCAAGGTCGATGGTGTATATACGGCCGACCCGCGCAAGGATGCCGCTGCGAAACGCTACGAGAAGCTTTCCTACGAAGAAGTCATCCAGCGCAACCTGCGCGTGATGGATACCAGCGCGATCGCGTTGTGTCGCGATCACAAGATGCCGCTGCGCATCTACGACATGAGCCGCGAAGGCGACTTGATGCGCATCATGCGCGGTGAACCGATCGGCACGCTGGTCAGCTGAGCAACATCTGTTTAATCTGCTGCGCTTGGCATCTTGCAGCGCGAACAAGCACAAGCTACGTGTAATCCCTTGCGGCTACTCCGTAATTGAGTAATTGAAGGCAGTTGCCTTCAAGCCAGCCCGGATGCCGGCACCAGACCGCCCGCTCGCCCGTTTACGGATGACCCGCGGCAGGTTCCAAGAGGGTTACACCATGAAACGCAATACGATCATCCTGTCTACCGCCATCGGTCTTGCCGCTGCGTACGGCCTCGCCAATGCCGGCCAGTCGCTCGCCCCGGTCAACGTCAACGCCACGGCGCAGGCCAATTGCACACCGCCCAACTCGCAGGCCGTCTGCGCCGCCTGGCATGAGCAGATTCGCCGCAATTTCAACCAGCGCGAAATCGGCATGCTGTTCGGCGCGCGTACGAGCTATCCGAACTATGGCGCATCGTTCGACCGCGTCAAGGCGCGCTATGGCGCGCTGCAAGGCGAATTCACCGCAGCCCAGACTTCCGAGCTCGGCACCGTCGCCTCGAAATAAACCGCATCGCTTGAGTCTCCAACGCCTCGCCCCGCGCAAGCGGGGCTTTTTTTGTCTGTAATCAGGCCCGCGGTAATCGCGTCCACGAATTGCCGTATCTGCAATGACTGACCACATGCGTTCCGGGCGTCGATATGGCAGGATTGGATACGCGGACACAGCTGACTGGAGAAGACCCGGTATGAACCGGTTCCAGACGACGCGGTGGAGCATAGTACTTGACGCGCGCAAAGAGCCAGCGCAGGCCCGGCGCGCGCTGGAATCACTGTGCCGCACGTACCGACCGCCCGTATACGCCTATATCTGCGGCCATCACTTTGCCGCCGAGTCGGCCGAAGACCTGACCCAGGCATTCTTTACGCGCTTCATCGAACAGGGACTTTGTCTGAAGGCCGATCCGCAGCGCGGCAGATTCCGCACCTTGCTGATCACCGCACTCAAACGGTTTCTCGACGACACGCAGGACCGGGAAAAAACAGTCAAGCGCGGCGGACGTGTGCAGTTGCGCTCGCTGGATTCGTTCACTGATTCCGGGTCCTTTGATCCCGGCTACGTCGATCGCGACACACCCGAGTACGCCTTTCACCGGGCCTGGGCCCATACCGTAGTGCAGGCTGCGTTGCGAAAACTCCGTATCGAGGCCAAGGCTGCAGGCAAAGCGGACTTGTTCGACGAACTCTGCGTTTTCATCGCCGAACGTCCAGACGAGACGGATTATGTACGCGTGGCGGCAAAATTCGGCTTGCGCCGCAATACACTCGCCGTGGCCGTACACCGGTTGCGCAAGCGTCTGCGCGAATTGATTCGCGAGCAACTCGCCGAGACGGCGGCGAACAACGATGAGCTTGATCTGGAATTGCGCGAACTCGGCAAATCGCTCGAACCGGTCGCTGGCTAAGGCCACGGTCGAACACACCAAATTTTTTGCGGCACGGAGCCGAAACCCAATATGACAGGCAGTACACATTCGCAGATTTCCCTTCCGGACGACCGCTTTGCCAGGGCCCACTGGTCGATCATTCTGCGGCAGGCGGGGCATTCGGCAGACGCGCGCGACTCGCTGTTCGAGTTGGTGCGGCGTTACGACTATCCGGTTTATGCCTATGTCCGGCGCTGCGGTCATGCGCCCGAGGTCGCGCGCGCAGTGACACAGACGTTCCTGCAGCATCTGCTCGGCGAATTTCAGCGAGGCAACGATTTGCGACCGGCCGCGCACTACCGCGAATATCTGCTTGAACGTCTGCACGGGTTTCTCGGCAGTGACGGGCGTGAGGCGGTCGCAGCGCAATCCGCCGCAGTATCACCCGCGGCGCCGGATATGGAAGCGCGCTACCTGCGCGATCACATCAAACTGGATTCTCCCGACCACGCTTTCCAGCGCAGCTTCGCGCTGGAAGTGCTGCACCGCGCACTGGGCCACCTGCGCGAAGAAGCCAAACAGACCGGACACGTGAAAATGTTTTCGGCATTGGAGCCCTTTTTGTCGCATGATCCCGCTGCCGGCGTCTACGAACAGCTCGCCGCATCGCTGCATTCACGACCACTGGTGCTCGTCATGGCGCTCAAGCGCCTGCGTCAGCGCCTTCGCGAACTTACTGGCAAGGAACTCGCCGACACAGTCGGTGGCGCGGACGACCTGAGCGCCGAACAGGACATCCTGCTTAGTGTTCTGCGCGAGCGCGCTCGATGACATCACCGCAGTCCTCGCGACACACGACGGCGATCATTGATCCGCTGATCAGCATGTGCGTGGATGTCTCGGCGGTTGCCGAAATCGCGATGGGCCGAGGCGACGACAGTGCGGACGTGATTGACGGCCCGCATCTGGCGATGCTGCCGGCGGATGCGCTCGATCTGGACCTTTCCGATCCGGACCAGCGCCAGTTCGGCGATTACGAGCTGCTCGAAATGATTGGCGAGGGCGGCATGGGCGTGGTCTACCGCGCGCGCCAGCAAAGCCTCGATCGCGAAGTCGCCATCAAGCTGCTCGCTGCCGGTCCGTGGGCCTCGCTCGATTTCGTCGAACGCTTTCGTCGCGAGGCGCAAAATGCGGCGCGCATGCAGCACCCGAACATCGTCGCGATCTACGAAGTGGGCAGCGCCGAGGAGTTGCACTACTTCAGCATGCGTCTGATCCAAGGCGGCTCTCTCGCTGGCCTGCTCAAGAGCGAGGGCAAACTCGCGCCGGCGCGAGCGGCGCAACTCCTGCGCACAGTCGCCGAGGCCGTGGATTACGCGCACCGGCTCGGCGTGCTGCATCTGGATCTGAAGCCAGCCAACGTGCTGCTCGACGATGCCGGCATGCCCCATGTCGCAGATTTCGGTCTTGCGCGTCGTTTCGACCAAGGCCTGGCCACGGACAACTACGAAGTCTCCGGCACGCCCAGCTACATGGCGCCGGAGCAATGCATCGCCGGCTCGCAACGCATAACACCGGCAACCGACATCTGGGGCCTCGGCGCGATCGGCTACGAGCTCGTCACCGGTCATCCGCCGTATCTGGGCAATACACCCCACGCAACCATCAAACTGGTCGTTGATGGCGAATTGCGCAGTCCGCGCCGCTACGCGCCAAAACTTTCGCGTGATCTGGAAGCGATCATCCGCAAATGCATGCACCACGACGCAACGCTGCGCTACGCCAGCGCACACGAGCTGGTCGACGACTTGACGCGCTATCTGGAAGGGCGCGAAGTGCGTGCGCGGTCACTCAATACCGTGCAGCGAACCTGGCGCTGGGCACGGCGCGAACCGAAATTTGCGATCGCGGCGGTGCTGGCGTTGGCGGCGCTGCTCAGTGGTCTGGCCGCCACTACCGCGCAATGGCGCCGCGCCAACGCGAACGCGCGACGCGCCGAAGCTGAACGTGAGCTCGCCACGAACAACGCCGCCGTATCCAGCGAACGCCTTTGGGAAAGCCGCCGCGAAACAGCACTTCAGCTGCAACGCGACGGCCGGGGTTTCGAGGCGTTGCCCGCATTGATCTCGAACATCGACGAGCAGGAGCTCTCTGGAAAGATTCGCCGCACCGATGTGGAGCGTCGCGAAGTCGGTGAGATCCTGAATCAGGGAATCGTCTTGATAAACCGGATGCACCTGCCCGACGCCGTGCACGCATCCCCATTTGCAGCTGAGCTTAGCCCTGACGGCAGCCGCTTCGCCCTGGCACTGACCGACCTGACCGTGCATTGGTTCGATGCCAGTTCTTTGCGCGAATTGGGGCATGTGGACCTGCTTGGTCTGCCGGTATCCACGGACCGTCCCGAGCAGCCGCTGCTGTTGCATTTCATCGACAACCATCGCTTGCGAGTGACGCTTGAGTGGGTCGATTTCGAATTGTCGCCCGGAGAAAACAACTCTTACCTGGTCGATCTGGACGCCAACAGGGTGATTGGCTATCCCGACGAGTTCGCAGAACTGTCGGATTCCGCGTTCAGCGCCGACGGCAAGCATGCGCTGCTCGGAAATCGCAAAGGACAAATTCAGTACTGGCAGGTCCACCCCTGGCAAGCGTTGTCGCCTCTGGTCGATCAAAGCATGGCGATGGAAAGCATGATTCCCGGCGACAACGTGCGCTATGTCATCGGCTTTGGCAACGCGCAGCAGACCCTGAATTTGTACGATCCACGCACGCTTGCCAATCCCGAACGCATCGCCTTGCCGCTCATGCTGGGGTTCTCTGCCTGGGCCGAAAGTGGCGATGGAAAGCATCTGGCGTTCGGCGATTTTCAGGGCAGCGTTTTCATCCTCGATCTGGCCACGAAAGTCGTGCGCAAGCTGCCGACACCCGCAGGGCGCGAAGTTACCTGGCTTGCCTTCAGTGAGGACGATGCCTGGCTCGCTGCCGTGCGCTGGGACGGTGCCGCCTTCGCGTTCGACGTTACCAACGGCAATCCGCTCAATGCCGGCCAGATGCAGGAAGACTTTGAACTCCGGCGTGTGGCCATCGATCATCAGCAACGCCTGCTGATCGCCTCGGGCCTTGGAAAGTCGGGCCTGTGGCGCCTTCCGCAACCGGGCCCGACGGGCATAGAAGCCACACGCATCACTACCAGCCCGATGCGACCTGCAACGGCAGGGCCTTATGCCTTGGGCTTTTGCGCACAAACCGGGCTGATCATCACCGCCGAAACCGACGGCGAAATCCGCCTGTGGCGGGCACCAGCAACCCCGGTGCTCGCTGCGCTCACCGCGCGACAGATTCCCGGTGGTCTCGAATACGACGGCAAGCATGTCATTGATGTCCAGTACAACAAGCTTCGCGTCGTCCCGATCGACAAGGGTCAGGCAACGCCTTGGGTCGAGTTGCCGCAACCCGTTGGTTTTGCCGAACTGATCGATGGCGGGCGCACTCTGGTCGCCACTTCGGGTACCCAAATGAGCGTGTTCGACAGCGCGACAATGCGCCTGCGATATGCCGTGGTCGATCTCGGCGACAGTCCGATGCGTCTGGTCGCCAATGCGGACGGCGATACCATCGCAATGAGTTTTCCGGCGAAATCCTACGCGGGCTTCGCCGAGCGCATTGAATCGTATGACTTGCGCACCGGCCAAAGACATGGCAACTCGGTCACCGTGAAAGGACCGCTGCATCAATTCGAATTGTCACCGAATGGCACACGGCTGCTCGCGACCGCAGCCGTGAATGCGCAAACCGAGGTATTGGACGCACAAACGTTGAAACTGGTCGGCACGTTTCCCCGCGACGCCAAGATGCCGGTGATATGGGCCAGCTTCCGACCGGGTAGCGATGCGTTGTTTGTACTGATGCGGCCCGACGATCCACGCTTGCTTGGCAGCCGGGTTGTCTCCTGGAGTCCTGCGGCGCGAACCCTGACCGATGCACGGCAAACGACCGGCACATGGGCGGTTGGCGTCATTTCGGTCGTGGGTGTTCCCTTCGTCGCTGGCCGCGAGTTTGATGTGCTTGATGCAGGCTCCACGCGCGAGCGACGTCTCCCGCCGGCGATGCGCGACGAGGTGACTTCTGCACTCGCCGTGAGCCATGACGGCCGGATTGTCGCCCATGCTCGCCGTTACGGCGTACAGCTTTTCGAAGCCGATAGCGGGGCGTCGATCGGACCGCCATTGCATGCGGACTTGTTGGCTATCGACTCGATCGCGCAACTGGCTTTTTCGCCGAAAGACAACCAATTGCTCGCGCGAACTTTCCATGGCGCGTGGATTCTCTGGCCACTCATGAAAGACGCACGCGACGTCGCGTCCCTGCGCAAGGATGCGGCTCTGCTCAACGCAGCAGCGAATCAGCCAATCCTGCAGGAACTGCCGCAGGTCGGCGATCAGCCCAAGCCGGGTGCCTGGCACACGTCGGAGCCGCGGCCCAACGTACCTGTCGCCGGCTACGTTCATGGGGAACCGATCCCGGCGCGCCCGGCAGGCACCAGCCCGCTGCAACTGGATCTGTCTTCTGTCTATAACACGGCGCCCGGGTCGATTTTCAGTCAGATGCGCTCAGTGGTGGCAAGCATGAACTTTCTGCCGTTGGGAACAGTGCGCATAGATGGCGTCGACTACGACATGCGCGGCGCAGTGCAACTGCACCCAACCACAACCCACGAAGCCGGTATCGATTTTTCACAAAGCGTCACCGGGATTCGCATACCGGCCACGCACATTGCCGCGTTTCATGTTTTGCTGCTTGCCGGAAACTTCAATCCGCTGCCGAATGAGGACGAACAGGCACGTGTGCGCGTGCACTATCGCGACGGCAGTGTCGGGCTGCTGCCCATGCGAGGCGGAAAGGAGTTGCCCAGCGGTCCGACACAGGATGAACCAATACCGGAGGGCTGGGCATTCGGCGATCAGGTACGCCTGATGGGTTATCTGCCGCAGAATCTGATCAGCAATCCGCGTCTGCCCAACCCGCATCCGGAACGCCTGATCGCCTCAATCGATCTTGAGGCAACGGGCGCCAGCGCCAATCCCGTTATTTTTGCCGTTACCGCCGAGCCTGTAATCGCCACAAGCAAATCCCGAAGACACTCGGGGACGGGTCCGATTTCCACCAAGCCAGCGACCTACCACAGGAGAAGCTCGTGAACAGATTGCGCATCGCCATTGCATTGTCGACATTGGGATTAACAATCGCGGCAGCGGATGTTCAAGCCTGTGGCGAGAGCATGTTCCACAGCGGCCAGGGCATGCGCTACCACGCCTTCATCACGCGCACGCCCGCCGATATCCTGATCTACCAACCGGGGAGGCGCGATTCCAGCGCTGCGCAGAAACAACTCTACAGTGGTCTGGAAAAAGCCGGGCACAGAATCACCGTTGTCAGCAACAGCGATGCACTGGCACAAGCGCTCGCGGCAAAACATTACGATGTGGTGATTGCCGGCGAGCGAGACATGGACGCGATCACGGCAAGACTCGACAAGTCTGTACGCGGACCGGCTCTGCTGGCAGTGGTCGCCAGAGACACCAACATACGCCAATTGCGCGATCGATTCCCAAACAGCGTGCGTGAGGGCGATGGTCTGAATCGGTATTTGAAATCGATCGATCAGACGATGCAAAAGCGTGGGACGTGAAAATTCAATGGTCAATGCCACGGCGGCGCGCAAAAGCAAGCATGCAGGTTACTGCGTTCGTTAGAGCAGTTGCCAAGTCGTTGACTTTGGCCCTTGCGATGGCAACACCGGCGTGGACACAAGATGTCAGCCCGGCAACGCAAGCCGGCACGGACAATCAGCCGGCAGCCGTTGCGACCGAATTTGTGGCGGGCCACGGTTCGTGGTCCATCGAGTACGCACACACCTTTGATCACGGAGACTACCAAGGCCCGGCCGGCGCGGACTCAGGCCAAGTCCAGTTTCAGTCGATCATCCTCGCCGGCGATTATTTCGTAGCGGATCGCTGGGAGGTGCGTGCCAGTATTCCCTATGCGCGCGCAAAGGCGGAAGGAATGCAGAAGCATCCGCAATTGCCTTGTCCGCCGCCGGGCGGTACGGATGCCGACTGTGGCGTGACGCATGTGGACAATGGCGACTACCACGGTACCTGGGCCGATTGGGATTTCGGACTGAGTTATCACGCGACGATCGCCGACAACTATTTTCTGGCGCCGTCCTTCGATGTGTACGTGCCTAGTCACAACTACGCCTACTACGGTTCAGGAGTCATCGGGCAGCGCGTCACCAAATACGGCATCGGCATCCTGCTCGAACACCAGCTCGCGTTTTCCGAGTTCTACTACACCGTCGACTACCAATACATCATCAAACCGCGAATCCTCGGCATCGATTCCAATTACAACGAGCTTGCCATCGACCTCGGCTATTTCGTCACTCCCAAACTGGGTCTGCGTTTGATTACGGACTTCAAGGTAGGCCATGGTGTGAGTGACGACCAGATCGGGGCAGCGATTCCGGACGGTGATTTCAACATTCCGCTCTGGCGCCTGCACGACAAAGTCCGCCTGCAAAACCACGCCAACGCTGGCGTCGGCGTCGACTACGTGATCAACGACCGTTATCTGCTGTCGACTTCCTTGCTGCACTCATTCTGGGGACAGAGCAATTCCATCCTCAAATATGGACTGGACCTCAAGCTGACACGCAGTTTTTGAGCCACCCACAGCTCGAAGTCGATGTAATCCCGGGCGCGAAATTCGGAATCCATACTTGATGCCGGAAAGTTCAGGGGTCGCCATCAACCCATTGGAGATGCTGTCATGCCGCAAGCCAACGATTTCCAGCGCTCGGTTTCGAATATCGACATGAGTGCTGAGCGCTCCGGGGTCTTTACCGCGGGCATTGCCCGGCTGGAGCTGAATGCAGACAACCTGCGGCGTTTCAACGAAGTGCTGCAACGCATAAGTCCGGACCATCCGCCCTTCAGCGCTGAACAGATCGCCGGCGCGGCGCGGCGCGTGCTGCGCGCCGCGGCAAAACGCCACGAGGCGCCGTTCATCCGTGTGCGCATGCGCCGTGCAGCGGAAATCCGTGCGGCCTTCGTGGACGCGCACTGGCCCGTGTCGGCCGCTCTTGAACCCATCATGGACGCGATCGTCGGCTATATGGACGACACCGCGCACCCGCTGATTGCGCGCGATGTGCCAGTCATCGGCCAGCTCGACGATGCCATCCTGGTCGATGCCGCGATGGATACGCTGCGCGCCGAATTGGACGACTACGCGGATTTCTGTCGCTTCCGCCACGCCGAAATTGCGCGTATCGGTCCGACCGCATCGGTACCGTCGATAACCCGCGAATACTGGCGGCGCGAACGCGAACAGGAACTGCTGCTGGAGCAGCAACTGCGCCGTGTGCGTGAATCCCATTATGACTTGCACAAGTCCACCGAGGACGCATTTCGCGTGCGCTAGACAGTGGCACCGAGCACGCCGGCCCCGTTGGTACCAAGTGCGCAACAGCGATTCGGCCTGCTCGCTGATCACGCGCGCAGCTAACGGCACGATCTCCCACGTCACTGACTACGACCAAAACGTTCCAGGCGGTATAGAGACCGAAGGCTACGACATTGCGCTCAGCTACCGGCACGATACGGCATTGGGTCGAATCAGCGTGCGTTGGAACACGAACTACGTCGACTATTTCGGCGAAATCGGCAAACCGGCATCTGGCTCAGCGTTGCCCGACGGCTCGCCGCTCAAGGCAACGTCGTCGGGTTGAACAGCCCGAACCTTGCCATATCTTCGCTGTTTGGTGTGATCTGGCGCTGGCGCTCACAACTGCAGTTGGTTTGGGATCGCGCATCATGGAGCGCGTCAATTACTGAAC
>JBOHYL010000104.1:0-15337 GCA_050737915.1 Rudaea sp. | reverse complement strand
GCCTGGAGCTGACTCTTCCAGTCCACGAACTGGTGCGGATGCACGTCATGCTGCTTGGCCAAATCGTTCAGCGTCTTTTCGCCACGAATGGCATCTAGAGCCACTTTCGCTTTGAATGCCGGCGAGTGGGTGCGGCGGGTTCGCTTTTTCATCTTCTGATCCTCGTAAGGCGGGTATCTTTAGCCGCGGGATGCAGAAATTCCACTTAACCGACTGTACAGATTTGCGGGGCCAGCTCTATCCGGAGGGCGGACCTGAGGGCGTGACATCTGTGATGCGGCGATTCAGAGACGAGATAGGCCGGGAATTCCCTGACATTCGCAACTATAACGAGGTTGGGTTAGCCCCTGGTCAACCCCTTAGCTCACTCCCGATCTCTGGTCCGCGCTGGGTTCCGTAGCACGTAGCAGCCAAGGGAAAAGGCGAATCAATAAAGAGGTCAGGTTCATTTTCCGAGCGCGAGAAAATGTACCTAAGCCCATTTTCATGCGTTTTCCACACAGACTCTTGCTTACCGCGAGTCTATGTCATACACTGAACCATATGGTTCAGTATATGCACGCCCGTTTCGATGCCTCTTTCGCCGCGCTTGCCGACGCCACCCGCCGAGGCGTTTTGGAGCAGCTCTGGCGCGCGGACGCTTCCATCACCGAACTCGCCGACAAGTTCCACATGACCCTCACGGGCATGAAGAAGCATGTCGGCGTGCTGGAGCAGGCGGGGCTGGTCGTCACGCGCAAAGTCGGGCGCGTGCGGACCTGCAAGCTCGGCCTGCGCCGACTGGAAGAAGAGGCGGCATGGATCGAAAAGCACCGACAGCTTTGGGATGCACGTTTCGAAGCACTCGATAAGGTCGTCGAAGAACTCAAACGAAAGGAGAAAGCTCATGGGCGCAAGCAAAGAAAGTGACGTCACATCCACCACAGGCCGCACGCAGGTCGAACGCACGTCCGACTGCGAACTCGTCGTCTCGCGAACCTTCGACGCGCCAGCGCGCATCGTGTTCGAGGCATGGACCACGCCCGAACTGTTCAAACAGTGGTGGGTGCCGAAATCTTATGGCATGGAGCTGCTTTCCTGCGAGCAGGATGTTCGCGTCGGCGGCATGTACCGTTTGGTGTTCCGCCATGGCGAATCGGGATCGATGGCATTCCATGGAAAGTATCTCGAAGTGGTGCCGCCCTCGCGCCTGGTCTGGACGAACGAAGAAGGCCCCTACGGCTCCGTCACCACGCTGACCTTCGAGGAAAGAGCTGGCAAGACGCTGCTCGTCATGCACGAACGTTATCCGTCGAAGGAAGCGTTCGAAGCGGGCGCGGGCGCAGCGGACGGCTTGTCGGAGCAGTTCAGTCAGTTGGACGAACTTCTCGTCACGCGGGTTCCATAACGAAATGGCATAACGAAATGGGGTCAGAGAACATTTTGTCGACACGGCCCAATCCTGAAATTGTTCCCGGACCCCATTTCGCTTAATTTCATTTGAAGATTCTTGTCATCGCATCCTCAAATGACGGGTTGTCGGTTTGAATGTGGCCGGTATTGAAACTGGTCTCGATCAGAATCAAATCGACATAGTGGCGATTGACCATTCGGTGGTACAGAGAATCCACTTCGGCACTATTGGTAAAGTCGCCAAGGCCGCGCGAAAGGTTTGCCGTAGCGGAGACTATATTGGCTCCATTCCCAGTGGTGGGATGCGGCATTTCGTAACTTGGGCCAGCACGCGCAAGGATTAATGTAACGGGGATGCTTTGAGTCCCCATGGCGCTGGAGAACGTCTGCTCCAACGCAAGAAACGAAGGCTGAAAAAAAGAGCCATCGACGGAGATGTAGTAGGAAAAGGACAGTCTGTCGGGCGCTTCGAGGAACAGGGACGTTACGACAAACGAGCCGCCAAGCGATATACCGGAGAGAATGCGTCGCTTTGGATCCGCGCGAAATTTTGACTCGATCGACGGAATCAGTTCCCGTGTTATAAATTCGTGGTAGGCAACGGCGCCCGGCAGCACATAGTCTTTCGAGCGCCGCGCTGTTCCGCCAATTCCAACGAGTATGGCGTCAATGCCTTCGCGCTGCAGAATCCTGGTGAAATTCACGAACCTGCCCGCGGGTGGGAACGCGGCATCGCCATCCGTGGCATAGATGACCGGATAAGTTCCGGCTCCCTTCGCATATGACGCCGGCAAGTAGATGTAGAGCGGATAGACCGCGCCGGTTTTCGCAGACTGAATGCTCGCCGCGACCACGCTGCCGATCGCATCTTGCGGATCTTTATTCAGACCGGATCCGCCGCCGCAAGCCGTCAATATCGTGACGATCAGCAACAGACTTGCGGATCGCAACGCTGCAGTGAAGTGACTTGGTTGCTTGCGCACCTTGCCAACCCCTTCTGGATGGATCGCCGCTTTCGATGAAGGTCGCCCAAACAGCAACAAGACGCGGCAGAGGCGGTTGTCGTTGCGCCGTAAAGCCATTCTGACTCCGTCAATGAAAAAGGGGTCAGGTTCCGTTAACCGAGTCGGCTCGGCTGTAAAACGCTAGCAGCACCTGTTAACGGAATCTGACCCCTTTTTCCGACTTCAGGTGTTGCAGCTTGGCAGCGTAAAGCGCGCGCGTTTCCGGGGTGGTGCTGTTTTTCATCGCCAATTCCAGTTGCTTGCGCGCGCGCCGCATGTCGCCGAGACGCAGCGCGACCAGTGCCAGCTGGAAGTGCGAGGGCACATCGTAAGGCCGTTGCGCGAGCGCTTTTTCGAACAGCTTTGCCGCCAGATCCAACTGGCCTGCCTGCATCGCCTCCATGCCACGGTCGTAAAAATAGAAGGGCGGATGGCGCTGAATATCGGCCAGTCGCTTTTGCAGCGCCTGCGCTTCTGCGCTGTGGCCATTCGTGTTGAGTATCCCGATCAGATTCGTGAGCGCGGAGACGTTGTCGGGATCGCGTTGCAGTGCAAAGCGTATCGCTGGTTCGGCCGCTTCGAGAAGATTCCGCTGGATGTAGATGACGCCGAGTGTGTTGGCTGCATTCACAAATCCGGGGTCGGCTTCGAGCGCCGCGCGGGCCAGCCAGTAGGCTTGATCGACGTTCCCGTTGATCATGGTCTCGACGGCGCGATTGTTCATGTACATCGCGATGACGGTGTGCTCCGCGACCGGCCGGGAGACGGCGTCGGCGACTTGGCGTGGCGGCAAGAAGTCCACGATCATGGCCGCGGCTTCGCGCTGGCGAAGCCAGGCGATGGGTACACGCGGGCCCAGCACCAGATTTACGTGCTGGCTGAGGATGGCGAAACCGGCAGTGCGCGACCAGGTGTCGAAGTCGCGTACTTCCTGATAGGTGACATCGATGCCGAGTTGCTTCGCCATCGCAGCCGCCATGATCACAAGCGACAGGCAATTGCCCTCGCGCGCGGCGAAGGTCTGCGCCGCGGTACGCGTCCTCTGTGTGTCGTAGTCGATCTGTAGTTTGCCTTGGAGCGCGTCGAGCAGTGCGCGCCGCCGATCCGCGTTACGGGTGTGCGGGATGATGTCCTCGGCGATGAAACGCCGCATTGAATCATCAACGGCGAAAATCGCCCGTCGCTGGACCGGCACGGCCGGTGGTTTGAACAGGGCGTCGCGAAACAACGGCGCAACATTGCCGTTGCTTGTGATGGGCGCATTTGCGCAACCTGCCATCGACACCATCAACGCCCATGTGCCGATTCGCAGCAGCAAGATGAAAATTTTCACCATTGCCTCCACGACGGGCCGGTGGCCGCTTTGCGGTCATTCGATGGCCTGCCGCAGGCGCACTATACTCCGTCCGTATGTGGCGGGATTACCGGCGCGAGACCGGCATCATGGCGAATCGATCACTACGGAAGCAGCTGAAAAACGAAACGGGGTCAGAGAACATTTTGTGGGGTCGGCACAATCCTGAGAATGTTCGCTGACCCCTTTTATCCAGCCGCCACTGACCAAGAATGCCGGTTTGCGCCTTGTGGACGGCTATTGATCGCCCGCTACTTCATGCCGTGAACCCATCTGGAATGGCTCTGGAAAGCCTTTTTTTGCCCCTTGGCACCGGCTATGCTTAGTTTCCTGTCGGCGCTCAAGCGCTATCGCATCGACAAGGGGTGACAACCATGGGTACCGCAGAACCGAACGTCTTGCAGCAGACCTCCGATGAAGTTCTCGTCGCGCAGTATCTGAATTTGTGTCGCAGCCGCAAATGCGGCAGTTCGACATTCCAGTGCGTTGAAACGGAAATGCGCGCGCGTAATTTGATCCGCCAGTCTCGCTTGGGCACGGACTACACCGCGTCGCGTTCGTCCTTTAGTCCCCGGCAAAACATGTTCTCAGCGTTTCGGTAGCCAAAACGAATCAATGGGGTCAGACCCGATTGATATGGAATAAGCAGGGGCAGGTTGCACTATCTGACAAAACAGGGCCAGAGTGCCTTTTGATTGCGTTACAGGTGCGCTCACTCCATTACCGCGGCAGAGCAATTATACGTTGGAAACGAATATCGTCTCTATTCGGTCAATGCTCTTGCTGCTGCACCAGTTGTTTCAAATGCTCGTTGTTTTCCAATGCCTGGATCTTTGCATTGCCGAGCAGGCTCATGTAGTCCCCCTCCTGAATGGCCTTGACGATGGCCGGATCGCTCAGGATAGCCTGGATCTGCGGGTCGGACTGCAGGCTCATTATCGACTGCACGGCCGCCGGATCCTGCGCCAAACGCGTCTGTAGTTGCTGAATGTTGTGGGTCAAGGCGTCGTCACGCGCCGACGATTTTCCTGACGAACCTGCGGCATTCGAGACGTTGCCGCTGTAGACGATCCGCACGATGTTCGACTGCGCGACATGCACGGTGCCGATGCTGGGCGACAGCACGGTGTACACGCCATTCTGGATGCTCTGAATCTCGCCCTCGATGCGGCTACCGTCCTTGAGCACGATCGTCGGAGACGCCAGCACGCCAGAGGCGAGGCCAAGCAATGCGGTAGCGAGGCAGGCTTTGAGCAACATTTTCATCGGCGCCACCCTTGGGGCATTGGCTGGACATGCATCCTACTCCTGGCGTAGGAAAAACGGGGTCAGGTTTGCGAAAAAGGGGACGGAGGAATTATCCGTTTGACAGGCCATTTGCCCGTGCCCCTTGCTTGTATCATGCGCTGTCGGGGCAGTGGTTTGGTGTAGCGAAGCGCGATGGTTCGTATCGTTCTGATCACACACGTCTACGACGACTTCCGCGATCGGAACTTCCTGCTTGGCAATCTTGCCCAGCACTGGCTCGATGCGGGGCATGAAGTCAGCCTCATGGAAGGCCTGGCCAATTGGCCGGACGGCGATGTCGCCATCATGCACATCGATCTTTCCGTCGTGCCTGCTGCATATTCCGAAGCAGCTCGGCGCTATCCCGTCGTCGTCAACGGCGCCGCCGTCGACATCCGCAAGCGCCTCGTCAGTGGCAATCTGGTGACGCGGGGCGATGACTGGACCGGCCCGGTGATCATCAAAACCGACCTGAACTTCAGCGGCATTCCCGAAAAAAACGCGGCCGAACGGTACCGTCGCGACGGTAAACCGGCAGACCTGCCGGCTTGCATCGTTTCGACGACGCGACCCTATCCGATACTCGGCTCGACAAGCATGGTCCCCGCTGACGTCTGGGACAATCCCGGTCTCGTCGTCGAACGCTTTCTTCCAGAGCAGGACGCGCACGGATACTGGGTTCGTGCCTGGGTGTTCTTCGGCGACCGTGAGCGCTGCACGCGGTATCGCGGCACGCATCCGATTGTGAAGAGTGCGACGATCGTCGCCCATGAGCCGGCACCGGTGCCGGACGAGTTGCGCGCCGAGCGCGAGCGGCTGGGTTTCGACTACGGCAAGTTCGATTTCGTTGTGCGCGATGGACGGCCGATACTGTTCGACGCGAACCGCACGCCTTCCGCACCGCCGCCGAATCCGGAAATCGAGGCGTCCAACGCGCGCCTCGCCGGTGGCCTTGAAGCTTTGCTGAGGAAATGATGGCAAACGACATGCAAAACGCTACTGCTCCGCGCGACCATTTCTCGCGGATCACCGCACGGTGGTCGCATTTCGGACCGCCGCTGCGCCCCTCGCAGGGCGACACGGCCGTGGTCCAGCGCGTCGTGGCAGGACTCGGCACCGCAGCGCGTGCTGTCGTGCTCGGGCTGACGCCGGAGGTGATCGGTTGCGACTGGCCGGCCGATGTCCGGCTCTTTGCAGTTGACCACAGTCCGAAGATGATCGAGGCATTGTGGCCACCGGCGCGGGGTCCGGCCAATGCGGAAGTGATCCTCGCCGACTGGTGCGCGATGCCGATCGCGCCGGGCTCAATCGATCTGGTTGCCGGCGACGGTTGCTACGTGTTGCTGGCCTATCCGGACGGCTACGAGAATCTGACGCGTGCGGTCTGTAGCGTGCTGCGCCCCGGAGGGCAATTTGTGATCCGCGTGTTCCTGCGGCCGGACCTGCCGGAATCCGTCGCCGATATCGCGCGCGCCGTCGCTGCGGGCGAAGTCGGCAGCGTGCATGCGCTCAAGCTGCGCCTGCTCGCGGCGTTGCACGGCATGAGCGGTGCGGGCAGCCGGCTTGACGACGTCTGGCAGACCTGGAAATCGATGCCACCGTTGCCGGCAACGCTCGCCGGCTTGCGTGGCTGGACCGAGGACGAGATCACCGGAATCGAGTCGTACCGTGACATGCACGCGCGCTACTACCTGCCGACGCTGGCCGAATTCCGGCAAATTACGACTACGTTGTTTCACGAAATCGAATGCGCCTTTGGCGTCCACGAACTTGGCGACCGCTGTCCAACATTCGTGCTGGGGAAAAAGGGGACGGAGTAATTATCCGTTTGAATTGTCCGGCGCGGGAGCGCGCGATCTCCCACGCTGGCGCACGGCAACCCGGATAATTCCTGTGTCCTCTTTTTACCAATGCACTCTGACTCCGCTATCGTCCGTCCTCTTTTTAACGCGGCTGGAACCTGCCCGCTTTTCTTTTCCTTAGTGGCCGCGACCGCGATCGCAACCTTTGGTGTGACCCAGCTGCATCAGACGGTTCAGTCGCGCGTTCGATTGCAGCTGCGTCCCCTGCGCCACAACGGTTTTTGACTGCGCCATCTGCTGGTCTGCCAGCGGTTTCGCTTCGGCCGCCTCCTGCGCGTGGATCGCATTGCGGTTGGCGTGGTCCGCCTGCGTCGCCGCCATGCAGGCCGGACCGCCGATAAAGCCGCAGGTGGCACCAGCGGCTTGGGTTGTGGCATTGACTCTCGGCGCGTCTCTCGCCATTTGTTTTTTGCCAAGCTCCATGAGCTGAGTGTCGGTCGCTCCCAGGGCGGTAAGCGAACCACGCATCGACTCCACGTAGGGTTGCATTTCGACCGCGATCTGCTCGCAGCTCATTGCGTCGTCACCGGGCCTCGTCGCAGAGTCGACAGCGCCAGCGGACTCGAAAAAAAACATCAACACGCCGGCGCCTGCAAGCGCACAAATCAGTGTCGACTTGTTCATGATGCTGCCCTCCATCGCATGCGTAACGGGATGACTCTATCGGGCCCTTGGACCCTCGCCGCCCGGTCCTGGCACGCGTCGAAGGCGCGAAAAACGCTACTCCCGAAAGTCGGTGAAGTCAAAGATCGCGCACGCTATGAAGTAGGTATGAGCCGAAGTTACCTTACTCTGACTCCGTTCGTTGCTATCGCTGATCCAGCTCGTGGTGGATCAACACGACGCATTGCGAGGCGAACAGCATTGTCGACCCCAGCGTGATTTTCTTCGCACCCAGGCGTTCGAGGCTGTGGAAGGTCTTTTTCGGCATCGGGATATGGTCGGTCAGCACGAAGCAGGGATTGCCTTGAAACACCTGCTCGCGAATCGATGTGCCTTTCGGGTCCATCACAAACAGCTGATGATCTTCGGCCAGTTCCTGCACCAGCCGCTCGAAGCTCAGCGTGCGCACCGTAACGCCCGATTCCACCAGCCGCGTCTGTTCTTTGCCCATGCCTTTGGAAGCGTCAAGTGTCAGGGCGATCTTGCCCAGCAGCGCCTGCTCGTTGAAGCCGCCGATGGCGTGCATTGCGTTGACATCGAAACGGATCGTGCGCGAGAAATCCCGGGTGCTTTCCAACACCAGGTAGACCGTCACGTCAGCGCGATGCGACTGAGCCACGAAGATCGCGTTCATCAGCGTGTGTGCCAGAATTTCGGTATGGGCCGGTGTGCCAACGCACGCCAACAGCTTCTGGCTGTCCGTAGGTGCCGCTCGCGCTCGCAGTACAAAGGTTCGCATGCGTGTCGTAACGAAAAAGGAGCCAGGGACATTTTGCTACGAATGGGCACGTTCGGGGGGGTACGGCCCATCGAAAGACCATCACGCCACTCAAGTTGTCCCTGACACGTTTTCTGGACGCGAACGATGCGAACGCCATATCACGAGGCGACAAGGAGGTCATCGGCGTGCAAGACAGAAGAGGCTCTGACCCGATTTAAACCATGGTATCGTCGCTTGTCCATACCGAGTGAATCATCCATGCGAATACGACTGCTGCTGATCCTGCTCGTCGCGACGCTTGTCCAGCCCTTGTTCGCGGCCGCGCCAGACAAGCAAGCCGTTGCGAGCTACACCGAGAAACTGCTGGCCGATAACTTCGCCAAGGATGGTCCGGGCGCGGCAGTACTGGTGACGCGCGGTGACGACGTGCTCTATCGCGGTGCACGCGGCATGGCCAGTCTCGAACTTTCCGTGCCGCTGTCCGCGAATCAGGTGTTTCGTCTCGGCTCGCTCACCAAGCAATTTGCATCCGCGGCGGTGCTGCACTTGATCGACGCAGGCAAGTTGACTCTGGACGACCCACTCAGCAAGTTTGTTCCAGGCTATCCCAATGGCGAAAAGATCACGGTGCGCATGTTGCTGAACCACACCTCGGGGGTTCGCGACTATACGGATATTCCGGGGCGCATGAATTGGGAAATCCAGAAGGACATGACTACGGCGCAACTGATCGACAGCTTCAAGAACGAGAAGCCTGACTTCGCGCCTGGTACCCAATGGAGCTACGACAACTCCGGCTACGTGCTGGTCGGAGCGGTGATCGAGTCAGTGACCGGCATGTCGTGGCATGCCTATCTTGATCAGCTTTTCTTCAAGCCGCTGCACCTGGTCCACACCGGCTACGGCGACGAAACCGTCGCGGTGATTCCCGGACATGTCATGGGGTACACCCGCAACGGCGATCATTGGGCCGTCGCCCATTATCTGAGCATGACCCAGCCGCACGCGGCAGGCTCGCTGGTATCGAACGTCGATGACCTGCTGCGCTGGAATCTCGCCCTGCACGGTGGCAAATTGCTGTCGAAGCAGCGCTACGCGCAGATGACCACGCCGAGCGGCGCCGCGGTTGCGGCACATTACGGGTTTGGAATCATGCACACGACCCTGCGCGGGCAGACCATACTCGAACACAGCGGGGGAATTTTCGGATTCAATACCGCGCTGTTGTATCTTCCGGATAGCCGGATCAGTGTCGCGGTGCTGGCCAATTTCGATGAAGGTACACCGAAAATGTCGGCGGCCACCACGCTTGCGCATTTGCTCGCCGCGTATGCAATGGGCATGCCGTATCCGGAAAAACGCGCCATCCCCATGGACGCGGTCACGCTGAAGGCCTATGCAGGCGTCTATCGCATCGACAAGCATGCGGTTCGCGTGCTGCGCATCGTCGATGGCCGCCTGACGTCGCAGCGAACCGGCGGCAAGCAAAATGCGATGCTGCCGATCGCGAAGGACGAATTTCTGTATGACGAAGGCTTGTCGCGGGTACGCTTTGAACGCGATGCGGCAGGCAGGATCAGCGCGATGCGCCTGTTTCCCGATGACGAGGGTGAGGGCGAACGCGCGTCGCGCACCAACGAACCGCTACCCAAGCAACGCGTCGCGGTCGATTTGCCGAAAGCAAGCATCGAGCGCGTTGTCGGCGACTACCGCAATGGCGAGATCTCGTTGAAGTTGTCGCTTGAAGGCAACAAACTCTTCGCGCAGCTTGGCGACCAACCGAAGTTCGAGGTGCTGGCGCAATCGGCGACTCTCTTCTTTCTCAAGAATGTCGATGTGACACTGGAGTTCCCCGCTGGCGACAAACCGCCTAGGTCGCTGACGCTGCATCAGGCAGCGCAGTCGCTGAAGTTTGAACGCGTCGCCAAGCATTAAAAATGGTGTCGAAAATTGGGACAGAGGCATCATGCGTTTGAAACGTAGAATTTCTCTGTCCTCTTTTCTCGCAATGCATTATTCGGGAGTATGTGAATGAGGGCGATGAAGCTGGCAGTGCGCTTGCGCGAATACGACTGGACCGCCGCCATCATCGAACTGGTGATTGTGGTTGTCGGCATTCTGATTGCGCTGCAGGTGAGCAACTGGAATCAGGCTCGGCTGGATCGGGGCCGCGCCGAGAGCTATTACCGGCGCATCCACGCCGAATTGCTTGAGGATCGCCAGAATATCGATCTGACGCTGGCGTACTGGAAGACGGTGGCGACGTACGGACGCGCGGCAATGGCCTACGGCGAAACCGGACAACTCGCTGACGGATCGAACTGGAAAACGATACTGGCTTATTATCAGAGCAGCCAGATCCAGCCTTTTGAACTGGTCGACACCACGTTCACCGAAATGCGCAGCGCCGGAGACCTGGATCTGATTGCCAACGAGAATCTGCGCAAGGATCTGGCGGGCTACTACCGCCTTTCGGGCAGCGGCATCACGTCCATGATCCTGCACCACGACCCGGTGTACCGGAAGCAGGTCCGCGGGCTGACGCCCTGGCATGTGCAAGAGCACATCTGGAACGACTGCTTCCACGAGACCAGCAACACCCAGGAGGAACTCCTCGATTGCCCGTCGCCGATCAGCGAACGTGACGCCGCAGGCATTCTTGATACCTTTCGGCAAACGCCGACGCTGCTAACGAATCTGCGCACCTGGATGGCTACACTCCGGGTCAGCGAAATCGTGCTCGACAACACCCGCATGACCACGAACAAGTTGATCGCCGACGTGGACGCGGCACAGAAACGCTAGGGCCGAAAAAATGGGCGGACGCAAGTAAGGTAGTTGCATTGGTCGTTGTGTTCGTTGATACCATTACGACAGGGCGTGTTCTCTGATCCAATTTCGCAGTATTGCCGTCTTGAAATCTGCGCTGTGCAAGGCCGGAGGTTTGCTATGGAAAACAGCAACCGTGTCATTGTAGAAGCCTGGAATACGGTACTTTACGAAAAGTTTCGCCGCTTCAAGCATTTGATCGTGGAAGGATTGTCGCAGCATAGTGATGCAGCGTTGGAGCGCTGCGGATATGCCGCGGGCGAGCGTGTACTCGATGTCGGCTGCGGGTTCGGCGACAGCACGTTACGCATCGCCAAATCGGTCGGCCCGAACGGCGAAGCGGTGGGTGTGGACTGCGCCGAGAATTTCATCCGCGACTGTGAATCCGAAGCTCGCCAGCACGGTCTTGGCAACGCACGCTTTTTTATCGAAGACGTCCAGGTTGGCGACCTGCGTGGACCGTACGACTACGCGTTCGCGCGCTTCGGCACGATGTTTTTCGAAATGCCGGGCGCGGCCATGCGCAATATCCGCAAGGCGCTCAAGCCGGGCGGCAGTTTCATGCAGATCGTATGGCGGCGACGCGAGGAAAACCCGTGGCTGCACCAGGCGGAACTGTGCGTGCGGGAAATCGTACCGGTGGTATCCCATGAGGACACCAATCAGGTGCACTGCGGCCCTGGACCATTCTCGATGGCGGGCCCCGACATGGTGAGCATGATGCTGCGCGGTGCCGGTTTCGAGCGCATCAACTTCGAGCGCTACGACTGCGATATCTGCATCGGGCGCGACCTGGATGATGCCATTGAATTTGCGATGGCGCTCGGCCCCGCCGGCGAGATCATCCGCCTGGCCGGGGAAGAAGGTAAGCAAAGCAAGCCTCAGGTAATAGCAGCGCTCAAGAAGGTGCTTGCGCCGTTCAGACGACCAAACGGCATCTGGGCGCCGTCAAGTACCTGGTTTATTTCCGCATCCAATCCCGGCTAGAAAAACGAGTCAGGTTCACTTACACCGTTTGGTGTGATGCAGTAACCGAACCCGGCCCCGTTGCCGTTTTCTGTTGACCCTAGGCGTAATTGCCGCTAGCCTCCCCGCGACCCGGATGGTGGCGAAGGAGAGAGACTAATGAAACCAGGTACCCGCAGCTTTGGCTTTGGTATGGCGATCGGTATCGCCTTGATCTGCCTGCACTCAGTTCCCGGTTATGCCGCCGCGTCCTGTGCACTGCTCGACAGCGGTCAGGCGCGTCCGCAGTACATGCTCGATCGCATGCCGGCTTGTGGAGGCACGGCGCCGGCTGCTCCCCAAGTCGTGGCAGCCAGCGGTTCCCTTACTACGTTGTTTGCTTCCGACAACAGCGGGGCCCCCACTGGAGGAATCTACTTCGACGTGCAGGACGTGGCACCGAACCCCGTCACAATCACCTCCTGGGACACCAACCTCGATGCCTCGTTTACTGGCGACGTGTCGGTCTGGTACCGCCCCGGCACCTATTCTGGCTTCGAGGACAGCTCCGCGGGTTGGATTCTGGTAGGAACCGCGACCGGCATCGTCTCGGCGGGAACCGACGTGCCGACGCCGTTGAACGTCGGCCAACTTGTGATTCCGGCCGGGACGACTTACGGAATCGCCATCTCACTCGCGCCGACGGCTGGAAGCACCGGACATACCTATACCAACGGCACCGGCAGCAACCAGGTCTACAACGACGGCGTACTCCAGATCAGCACCGGCTCGGCCAACAACGTCGCGTTTAACGCCCCCTTATTCACGCCTCGGGTGTGGAATGGGACCATCAACTACGACGTCGGGAATGCGGTTGCGGCTCCGGCTGTCAACGGAGTCGGCCTCGCGCTCTTATCCTTGCTTCTCGCCGGCATCGCGTTCGTCCTACTGCGCCGCCGCCACGCCTGAGAAAAACCGCGGTCTGGTTGCTCTATCCGCGGTGATTTGCTGCTTGAGAGGTTCGCGCTGATCCTTGCGGGCCTGTGCCCGGGGCAAGTCGGGCGCGAACGGGGGCAAAGTGCTTAGGTGGTCATGTCACGGACCGATGCACAGCACGCACATCGCGTAACCGGGCCATTTTTCACTTCCGCAACGCCTATGTGGTTGCGGGGCTTCCGTCACATCACATCACATCATGGGGTCAGGCTCGATTGATCTGTGCGATCAATTCTTGATCGTTCCAATTGGCCGTGCGCCAACACGGAGTAGCACCATGAAACTGTGGCCCATTGCACTGTGTTTTCTGGTTGCAAGCATCGGTGCGCATGCGAAGCCGATGGTTTGGCAGCCGGCTGTCGGCCACACGCAAATACCGATATGGCCTGGAGCGGTGCCCGATGCGCAGCATGTGCCGGGACCGGAAACCGTTACGGTGAGCAAGAAGCTGTTGGCAGGCAAGCCGGTGACCTCGGTAACCAACGTGACGCGGCCGACGCTGACGGTGTATGCGCCACAAGGCATGAACACGGGGGCGGCTGTTGTTGTGATTCCCGGGGGCGGGTTCCAGATTCTTGCCATCGATCTCGAAGGCACCGAGGTCTGCGACTGGCTGACCTCGCGGGGCATTACCTGCGTACTGTTGAAGTATCGCGTGCCGAGTGTGCCGTATGTCTGGAAGTGCGACTGCCGGCCACACAATTTTGCGTTGTCGGTGCCGTCGTTGCAGGACGTGCAGAGAACGATGGGCTTGGTGCGCTTGCATGCGGCGCAGTGGCACATCGATCCGCACAAGGTGGGCGTGCTGGGGTTTTCGGCCGGCGGATTTCTGGTAGCCGAAATCAGCACGAACTTCGAGCGCCGCCTGTATCCGCCGGTGGACGCTGCCGACAAGGAAAGCGCGCGCCCGGATTTCGCCATGCCCATCTATCCGGGGCATCTCGCCACCGATGACGACAAATTGAATCCCAATGTACCGGTCTCCGGCAAGACGCCGCCGACGTTTCTGGTGCAGGCAGAAGACGATTACGTGGACGGTGTGAACCAGTCGCTGGTCTACTACACCGCGCTGGCGAAGACGCACGTGCCGGCGGAAATGCATCTGTATGCGCACGGCGGCCATGCATTCGGCCTGCGGCCGAACAAGTTTCCTATTACCGGATGGCCAAAGCTGGCCGAGGCGTGGCTGCGGAACATCGGCATGGCCCCGTGAAAACAGCTACGCAAATGGGCCACGAAATCCCCATCACTGAAGGAGGATCCCCATGAATATTCTGGTCACTGGCAGCACTGGCACCATTGGCAGCCGGGTTGTCCGTGGACTGGCCGCACAAGGCGCCCATGTCCATGCGCTGACGCGTGACCCGGACAAGGCCTCGTTCCCCGCTGGTGTTACCGCCGTGAAGGGTGACATGACCGATATCTCCTCGATGCGCGCGGCGTTGAAAGTAGTCGGCACGCTGTTTCTGCTCAACGCCGTGGTGGCCGACGAAGTGACCCAGGCCATCGGTACGCTGAGCCTGGCGCGTGAAGCCGGCATCCAGCGCATCGTGTATCTGTCGGTACTCAACAGCGATACCTACACCGATGTGCCGCATTTCGCCGGCAAGTACACGGTGGAGCGGATGATCGAGCAGTTTGATCTACCCGTGACCGTGCTGCGCCCGTCCTATTTCATGCAAAACGACGCCATGCTCCGCGACGGCTTGCTGCAGTACGGCCGCTACGGCATGCCGATCGGCGATATCGGCGTAGCGATGGTCGATGTGCGCGACATCGCGGAGATCGCGGTTGCCGCGTTGCTGCGGCGTGCGCGGGCGCATACGCCCTTGCCGCGCGAGATGATCGAAATCGTCGGGCCGGATGCGCTGACTGGCAATGCACTGGCGACGATCTGGTCCGGCGTGCTCGGCAAGCCCGTCGCCTACGGTGGCAACGATCTCGATGCGTACGAGGTATTTATGGCGAGTGTCATGCCGTCCTGGTCTGCCTACGACCTGCGTTTGATGCTCGCGCGTTTTCACGCCGATGGCCTGCGCGGCAAGGCGCATGCGGTCGATATCGTCACCGGCCTGCTCGGTCATGCACCGCGCAGTTATGGCGATTTCGCCGCGGAGTTGGCGAAGGCGTGGCAGTCGGCTTAAGAAAAAGGGGTCAGGTTGGCTTTAATGAACCTGGCCCCGTTTGCCGAAGGCGAAAGTGCTTCGAGTCAGATTGTTCGCCGACTGCGTCGAACCGTGAACCAACCCAGACCAGCCAGCACGATCGCCAGTAGGGCCAGGCC
>JBOHYL010000103.1:0-16542 GCA_050737915.1 Rudaea sp. | reverse complement strand
GGTTTAGTGTCAGTAGAAGGCGCCCATAAGCCTGTGACCGATGCACGACTGGTCCCCCTTCGCCTCCAGAATCTTGTGAGTGACGACTACGTCCTCGTCACGCAGGCCGTCTTCGTTGAGCACGCGGTAGTCGTCGAGGACGATGGCGTTATCCATCGAGCCGCCCAAGGCGAGGTTCTTCTCGCGCAGCATTTCGATGTCGCGCATGAAGCCGAACGTGCGTGCGCGGCTGACTTCCTTGACGAACGAGGTAGTGGAAAAATCGATTTCCGCACTGGACGTGCGGCGGGTGAAAATCGGGTGGTCGAAATCGATGGAAAAGCCGACTTTAAACCCGTCGAACGGCTCGAAGCGCGCCCATTTGTCGCCTTCGCGCACGATTACCGGCTTCTTGATGCGCACGAAGCGCTTGGGTGCGGATTGCTCCTCGATGCCGGCCGATTGCAGCAGGAACACGAACGGGCCGGCACTGCCATCCATGATTGGCACTTCCGGCGCGGACAAATCCACATAGGCGTTGTCGATGCCCAAGCCAGCGATCGCCGACAACAGATGTTCAATGGTTGCGATGCGCACATCGCCCTTGACCAGCGTGGTGGAAAGGCGGGTGTCGCCGACATTCTCGCAGCAGGAACGGATTTCGATCGGTTGATCCAGATCGACGCGGCGGAACACGATGCCGGTATCCACCGCCGCCGGACGCAACGTCATATAGACTTTTTCACCGGTGTGAAGGCCTACGCCGGTCGCGCGAATCACATTCTTGAGTGTGCGCTGTCGAATCATTTTTATTTGTCCCCTGGGGCAGGAGCAGCAAAACGCGCGGCATCGTAACACAGGGCCGGGAACGGGAAAAGTAAATCGGTGCAAATAACCCACATCTGTTGCATTGGAGCAACATACAACGAATGCGATCAGAGAGCAAAAAAACACCAAGGAAAACGGCGGCGATGCATAGTCGCCGCCTTTGCGGAGGATGGCACGGCTACGCCGCCGCGCCCTGGCTCTGGCTTGCGGAAACCTCCGTCTTGGTCTAATCGGCCTGCTTGCGCAAGAACGCCGGAATATCCAGCCACTCGCTTTGCGATACTGCTGCCTGCCCCTTGGGCTTGACGGTCTCCGCCACCGCCCGTGTTGCCGGAGTCCCTGGCCTTGTGGGCTTGAGATAGTCCACCGGCAGATCGTCCGTGCCCGTGCGTGAGATGATACGTGGAGGCTCCACGACAGCGGCGTTCTCGCGGCGCACGCCGTGGCGCACGGCATTGCGGTTGAGGCCGGTGGCCACCACGGTCACGCGCACATCGTCCTGCAGTTCCGTATCAAGCGCGGTGCCGATCACCACGGTCGCGTCCTCGGAAGCGAACTGGTGCACAACATCGCCGATCTCGTTGAACTCGCGCATGGTCAAATTCGGTCCGGCGGTGACATTGACCAGGATGCCGCAGGCGCCGGACAGGTTGACGTCTTCGAGCAACGGGTTGTTGACCGCCGCCTCGGCCGCGGCCACTGCGCGATCGTCTCCGCGGGCGCTTCCGGAACCCATCATCGCCATACCCATTTCCGCCATCACCGTGCGCACGTCGGCGAAATCCACGTTGATCAGGCCGGGACGCGTGATCAGGTCGGCGATGCCTTGCACGGCGCCCAGCAGCACGTCGTTCGCTGCCTTGAATGCGCTGAGCAGGGTCACTTCGCGACCAAGCACGGTCAGGAGTTTTTCGTTTGGCACGGTGATCAGGGAATCCACGTGCTGGGACAGATCTTCGATACCCTTGAGTGCCACCTGCATCCGCCGGCGGCCCTCGAACGGGAACGGCTTGGTGACAATGGCCACGGTCAGCACGCCCATTTCCTTGGCCAGCTGCGCGACCACAGGCGCGGCGCCCGTGCCGGTGCCGCCGCCCATGCCGGCGGTGATGAACACCATGTCCGTGCCGGTCAGGATTTCGACGATTCGTTCGCGATCCTCGAGCGCAGCCTGACGACCGACTTCGGGATTTGCGCCGGCGCCCAGACCCTTGGTGACATTGCTGCCCAGTTGTAGGGTGAGCTTGGCGCCGCTCATCTTGAGTGCCTGCGAGTCGGTATTGGCGCAGACGAAATCCACGCCATCGACATGCGAGCCGACCATGTGCGCGACTGCATTGCCGCCGCCACCGCCGACACCGATTACCTTGATCACCGCATTGGGTACGAGTTTTTCGACCAGTTCAAACATGATTCCCAACCTCCGCTAGCCAGAGTTGAAACGCATTGATGTTGTTGTGTTGTGTTGTGTTGTGTTGTGTTCTGCCGCCGGCACCTCCTGACGCCATTGGCCGCTCGGGACAGGCGTATGTCCCGCGCGTTGCCCGTTTCGGGCCGGGTCCAGTTCGGACCCACCGCACCATCCAAGGCACGGTAAAAAACATACGAGCCACGATGGCTCGCCGGCCCGCGTATGCGGGCCGTAGCACGTGACGCGGCTTGGCCGCGGCCGTGCGCGCCGGATTTGCGACAGGACGTCCAATATCCGGCCATAAACTAAAACTCGCCCTTGATCCAGTGCAGCACCCGATCGAACGCACTGCCGACGCCGTTGCCGGGCACGGCAATCGGCGTGCGCGTGTTGTCCTGGCGACTGCCGTACAACAACAGTCCCACACCGCTGGCGTGTACCGGATTGCTGACCACGTCGGCCAACCCGGTCACGTGCTGTGGCAAACCCACGCGCACCGGCAGATGGAAAACTTCCTCGGCCAGTTCCACCACGCCTTCCATCTTGGACGAACCACCAGTCAGCACGATGCCGGCCGCGACCATGCTCTCGAATCCGGAACGGCGCAGTTCGGCCTGCACCATGCCGAGCAACTCCTCGTAGCGCGGCTGCACCCATTCGGCCAGGGTCTGCCGCGCCAGCCGCCGCGGCGGACGGTCGCCGACGCTGGGCACCTGGATGGTTTCCTCGGCGTGCGCCAGCTGCGCCAGCGCGCAGGCGTACTTGACCTTGATCTCCTCGGCGTGGGCGGTCGGCGTACGGAAACCGTGCGCGATGTCGCTGGTAACCTGATCACCGCCGATCGGCAGCGAGGCTGTATGCCGGATCGCACCCTGGATGTAGATCGCGATGTCGGTGGTGCCGGCGCCGATATCGACCAGACACACGCCCAGCTCGCGCTCGTCGGGCACCAGGATCGCCTTGCTCGAAGCGATCGCGGCGGGAATCAAATCATCCACCTGCAGACCGCAGCGATTGACGCACTTGGTGATGTTTTGCGCCGTGCTCACGGCGCCGGTGACGATGTGCACGTTGGCTTCCAGGCGCACGCCGCTCATGCCAATCGGATGACGGATATCCTCTTGACCGTCGACGATGTATTCCTGCGGCTCCTTGTAGAGCACGCGCTGGTCGGCGGGAATGGCCAGTGCACAGGCGGCATCAAGTACGTGTTCCACATCGGCCGCGCTCACTTCGCGGTCGCGGATCGGCGCGGTGCCATGCGAATTGCGGCCGCTGATATGACTGCCGGAAATCCCCGCGTAAACCGAGCGGATTTCGCAGCCGGCCATGAGTTCGGCTTCCTCCACCGCGCGCTGGATCGACTGCACTGTGTATTCGATGTCCACCACCACGCCGCGCTTGAGTCCGTGCGAGGCGTGCGAGCCGATGCCGATCACCTCGACGGTTTCGCCGGGGGTGTATTCGCCCACGATCGCCACGACTTTCGACGTGCCGATGTCCAGGCCTACGATCAGGGATTTGTCGCTTTTGGCTTTGGTCATGTATGTGCCTCGGGCTTGGCGCCTGCGGGGGCGTCCACTGCCGGCGCGACTGGCGGCGGGTTGGCGGCCCAAAGAATCGCGAAGCCGTTGCTGTAACGCAGGTCGGCATGCTGAAAACCGTTCGGGTGCGCCGCGCTCAATTGCGGGAACACCGCGAGAAACTGTTGCAGACGCGCGTCGGCCGATTTGTGTCCGAGCAAGATCTGCGCGCCGTTCGCCATGGTCAGCGTCCAACTGCCACGCTCGCTCAGGCGTACGCCGGTGAGGAGCATGCCGCTGCCGGAAAACACATGGGCCGTGCGCGTGTAGAAACCCACCACCCGCGCGAGCGCATCGTCGGGGCCGTCCAACTGTGGTAGGCCCTGCAGCGCATCGCCGCCCGGCACGGAAAACAACATGCCGTCGCGACCAATCAGGCGCGTCGCACCCCAGCGCGCGAACGGCCGGCGCTCGCGTACATGCAACACGACGGTATCCGGCCAGCGCTTGCGCACTTCCACGCTCGCCACCCAGGGCAGCGCGGCGACCGCCGAGCGCACTTCTTCCAGATTCAAGGCGAAGAAGCCGGCGCCCAGGTGCGTTGATGCCGCGGCGCGGATCTGCTCGGCGCTGACATGGTTGTATTCGGCTTCTACCTGCAGATAGCGCACCGGCCAGCGACCCACCGCGAACCAGCCTTCCAGCGCGCCGACAACGGGTAAGGCAACCACGGCCAACGCCAAAACCCAGGCCAGCATCTTGAGTACAACGCGGCTGTTCACCGTGTGCCCTCCGCGAATGAGGTTTCCAGGATTCGCCAGCACAGATTCTCGAAGTCGATGCCGACCGCAGCGGCGGCCTTGGGTACCAGCGAGTGGCTGGTCATGCCCGGCGCTGTGTTGACTTCCAGCAACCAATTGCGGCCTTCGCGATCGCGCATGACATCCACGCGGCCCCAGCCCGAACAACCTAGCGCAGCGAACGCTGCGAGCGCCAAGCGGCACAATTCGGATTCCTGTGTGCCCTCGAGTCCGGGACACAGATATTGCGTATCGTCCGCTACGTACTTGGCGTTGTAATCGTAGAACTCACCTTTCGGCACGATGCGAATGCTAGGCAAGGTTTCGCGGCCGAGAATACTCACCGTGAACTCATCCCCGACAATCAGTTGCTCAACCATCAAATCGCCCGGATAGCGCGCGGCGAGTTCGACCGCTGCATCGAGCCCGGACTCGTCGAATACGCGCGTGATGCCGACACTGGAACCTTCGCACGCCGGCTTGACGATCAGCGGAAACCCCGGCTGTGCAGCGGCGGCATGCACATCGCCACCGCGCGGCAGCGGCGCGAAACGCGGCGTCGGCAAACCCAGCGCATTCCACACCCACTTGCTGCGCACCTTGTCCATGCTCAGCGCCGAACCGAGCACGCGCGAGCCGGTGTACGGAACACCGAGCGACTCCAATGCGCCTTGCAGCACGCCATCCTCACCGCCGCCATGCTGGCCGTGCAGGATATTGAACACGCGCGCGAAGTGGCCGGCGCGCAGTGCGTCGAGCAGGGCCGGAATGCCGTCGATGGCATGCGCATCCACACCGCGGGCCTTGAGCGCGGCCAGCACGTTGCGGCCGGAATCCAGCGATACTTCGCGCTCGGCGCTGTTGCCGCCCATTGCCACCGCGACGCGTCCGAATTGTCCGGGATCGGCGATGCGCATCAGTGGTTTTTCCTGTTTTTGAGTGCGCCAGCGGCAGCAATCTCGTTCGCTGCCACGCCGATGTCGCCGGCGCCAAGCAGCAACAGCAGGTCGCCATCGCGCAACAGAGCTGGCAGCACGGTTCTCAGTTCGCGCGGATGCGCGGCGAACACCGGATCGACCTTGCCGCGGGCACGCACCGCACGCGCCAGCGCGCGCCCATCCGCGCCGGCGATCGGCGCTTCACCAGCGGGGTAGACCTCGGTCAGGATCAGTACATCGACATCAGCCAGGACATTGGCGAAATCGTCGAGCAGGTCGCGCGTGCGCGTGTAGCGATGCGGCTGGAACGCGGCGACGAGTCGCCGTTGCGGCCAACCGTTGCGAGCCGCAGCGAACACGGCGGCCAGCTCGCGCGGGTGATGCGCGTAGTCGTCCACAAGCAGTGCCGAACCGCTGCTTCGATCGCCGTCATACAGCGCCAGTTCTCCGCGAATCTGGAAGCGCCGGCCGACCCCTTGGAAATGTTCGAGTGCGTGCGCGATCGCTGCCGGTTCGATGCCCAGTTGCCAGCCGACGGCGGCCGCGGCGAGCGCATTGCGCACGTTGTGCAGACCAGGCAGGTTCAGCGTCACCGCGACGGCGGCGGTTGCGGGCAAGTGCAGATCGAAACGCATGCGCGGGCCATCTTGACGAACCCGCGTCGCGCGCACGTCGGCCGCAACATCGATCGCATAGGTGAACGTGCGCCGCGCAGTCGCGCGCGCGAGCGCCGCCACTTCGGCATCGTCGACGCACAACACAGCCACGCCGTAAAACGGCAGTCGATGCAGAAAGTCGGCGAACGCTTTCTTGACGCGTTCGAAATCGCCAGCGTAGTTTTCCAGATGATCCGCGTCGATATTGGTCAGGATCGCCATCACCGGATTGAGCAGCAGAAACGAGCCATCGGATTCGTCAGCCTCGGCGACCAGATATTCGCCACCGCCAAGACGTGCATTCGCTCCAGCGGCGATGAGCTGACCGCCGATCACGAAGGTGGGATCCAGCCCGCCTTCGGCGAGCACGCTGGCAACCAGGCTTGTGGTCGTCGTCTTGCCATGCGTGCCGGCCACGGCGATGCCGCGACGGAAGCGCATGAGCTCGCCGAGCATCTCCGCGCGCGGCACCACCGGGATACGGCGCGCCTGCGCGGCGGACAGTTCCGGGTTGTCCGCGTGGATCGCACTGGACACCACCAGCACGTCGGCATCGACAACATTGCCTGCTGTGTGGGCTTTGTGGATTTGTATACCCAGGCCCGCAAGCCGCCGCGTCGTCGCCGAATCGGCTGGGTCCGATCCGGACACCGTGTAGCCCAGGTTGTGCAGCACTTCAGCAATGCCGCTCATGCCAGCACCGCCGATACCGACAAAATGCACGCGTCGGAAGCCGTGCATGATGTCGCGCGCAGCGGTCGGCTGACCCATCATGACGCTACCTCAAGACACACTTGGGCGATGCGCGCGGCGGCCGCTGGTTTGGCCAGGCTGCGCGCCGCCTGCGCCATCTTCAAAAGCTGCGTACGGTGGCCGATCGCCTCGAACGTCTTGCCCAGGCGTGCGATGAAATCCGGCCCCTCGGCGACCAGGCGCGCGCCGCCGGCAGTCACCATCACCTCGGCGTTTTTCGTCTGATGATCGTCCACCGCATGCGGGAAAGGCACTAGGATCGACGACGCACCGGCCGCAGCCAGTTCCGCCAGAGTGAGCGCGCCGGAGCGGCAGATGACCAGGTCGGCCCACGCGTAAGCGGCCGCCATGTCCTTTTCGAACGGCACCACGTCGGCATCGATGCCGGCACTCAGGTACGCATTGCGCGCCTTGTCGAAATGCGCCTCACCGCATTGATGGCGCACCGCCACCGGCAAGCGCGATCCGCGCCGACGCAGCATTTCGGGCAATGCGGTGTTGAGGCTTTGCGCGCCCTGACTGCCACCGAGTACGAGCAGCTTCAGCGTGCCGTCGTGGCTGGCATAGCGCTGGGCCGGCGCCGCCACTGCGGCGATCGAGGCCCGCACTGGATTGCCGACCCACTCGGCATTTGGAAAGACGCCATCGAAACCGGTCAACACGCGCGCGGCCTTGCGCGCCAGCAGACGGTTGGTCCTGCCGGCGATGCGGTTCTGTTCATGCACCACCAACGGAATCTTCGCCAGCCGCGCGGCGATGCCGCCCGGTGCCGCCACATAGCCGCCGAGCGCCAGCACGCTGCGTGGACGGTGTTTCTTCAACACCTTGCGTGCAGCCAATACCGCGCCTGCCAGTTGCACCGGCATGCCGAGCATCGCGCGCAGGCCCTTGCCGCGCACGCCGCTGATCTTGATCGTTTCCAGCGCGATACCTTGTTGCGGCACCAGGCGCGTTTCCAGCCCGGACTTGCTGCCGAGCCAGACCACCGGCACTTTGCGCCGCGCCAGTTCCTGCGCCACGGCGATGCCGGGGAAGATGTGGCCGCCGGTGCCGCCGGCCATGATCAGCACGGGTCCGTCCGCATTCGTCATCTCCGCGCTCCACGCAACAGTGCTGCGGGTTCGACGATCTGGGTCTGCGCCGGCAACGGTCGCGACACTTCGTAGCTGACCCGCAGCAGGATGCCGATAGCGGCGCAGGTCATCAACACGCTGGAGCCTCCCGAGCTGATCAAGGGCAGCGTCAAGCCCTTGGTCGGCAGCACGCCGAGGTTCACACCGATCGACACGAGCGCCTGCAGGCCGAGCATCAGGCCGATGCCGAACGCGCAGTAGCCGGCATAGCGCTGGCCGCGTTCGACCGCGCGCAGACCGAGACTGAGCGCGCGCCCGACCAGCACGGCGAACAGCATGATGACGAGCAGGATGCCGGCAAAGCCCAGTTCCTCGGCGATCACGGCGAGGATGAAGTCGGTATGCGCTTCGGGGAGGTAAAACAGTTTTTGCACACTCGCCCCCAGGCCCACGCCGAACCATTCGCCGCGGCCGACCGCAATCAGCGCCTGGGTGAGCTGGAACCCATCGTCGAACGGATGTTGCCACGGGTCGAGGAACGAGGTCAGGCGCTTGACCCGGTAATCGGAGGTCAGTGCAGCCCACGCGATCGCCGGCATCGCCGGTACCGCCAGATACAGCAGGTTGCGCATGCGCGCGCCACCCAGCCAGAGCATGCCCACGGTGGCGGCGACGATCAGCGCAGCGCTGCCGAAATCCGGCTGAAGCAGCAGCAGGCCGATGAGCACCACGGCCACGCCCACCGGCTTGAACACGCCGAAGAAGCGCGCCTGCACCGCGTTGTGCTGGCGCACGAGGTAGCTGGCCAGGTAAAACACAAACAGCAATTTGACCGCCTCCACCGACTGGAAACCGACGAGTCCCAAGCGAATCCAGCGGCGCGAGCCGTTGATGCGCATGCCGAATCCCGGCGCGAACACCAGCAGCAGCAGGATCACCGCGAACAGCAGCAGGGTGAACGCATTGCGTTCGAACCACTCCAGTTCCACGCGCATCAAGGCGCCGCACAACACGATGCCCATGCCCAGGAAAATCAGGTGCCGGATCAGGTAATGGAATGGCCCGACATGCTGGCCGTCCGCAATGGCGATGGAAGACGACGCCACCATCACCACGCCGAGGCTCGCCAGCGCCAGCGCAGCTACGATCAGCACCGGGTCGTAGCGGCCCCGGGTTTCGTCGCGACGTGTGGCTTGTTGGCCGAATCCGAACATCGTCATCTGACCTTCAATGTCGCCAAACCGATGAGCACCAGCACCACGGAGATGATCCAGAAACGCACGATTACGCGCGGCTCCGGCCAGCCCTTCAATTCGAAGTGATGATGGATCGGCGCCATCCGGAAGATGCGCTTGCCGGTCAGCTTGAAGCTGGCGACCTGCAGGATTACCGAAGCCGTTTCCATCACGAACACGCCGCCCATGATCAGCAGCACGATTTCCTGGCGCACAATCACCGCCACGGTGCCAAGCGCGGCTCCGACCGCGAGCGCACCGACGTCGCCCATGAACACTTGCGCGGGATAGGCGTTGAACCACAAAAAGCCCAGACCGGCACCCGCCAGTGCGCCGCAGAAGATGCACAACTCGCCCGCGCCGGGCACGGCGGGAATCTGCAGGTACTGCGAGAACACGCTGTGTCCGGATGCATACGCGAACACGCCCAAGGCGGAGGCGACGAGTACCGTCGGCATTATCGCCAGACCGTCCAGGCCGTCGGTCAGATTCACCGCGTTGGAAAACCCGACGATGATGAAATAGGCGACCGCGACGAAACCCAGTCCCAGCGGAATCGCGACCTGCTTGAACAGGGGTACGTACAACGCGAGGGCGGCAGGCGAGTCCTGATGCAAAACGAAATACAGGCCAAGCGCGGCGGCCAGACCACACAGCGATTGCCAGAAATATTTCCAACGCGCGGGCAGGCCGCGACTGTCGTGCAGGACCAGCTTGCGATAATCGTCGAAGAAACCGATTGCGCCGAATGCGAGCATGCTGCCGAGCGCAATCCACATGTAGCGGTTGTGCAGATCCGCCCACAACAAGGTGGCCACGGCGACGGCAAGCAGGATCAGCGCGCCGCCCATCGTCGGCGTACCGGCCTTGGCCAGATGCGTTTGCGGGCCATCGTTGCGGATCACCTGCCCGGCCTTGACCGCCGCAAGCCTGCGGATCACGTCCGGTCCGAGCAGAAGCGCAACGACGAGCGCGGTGAGCGCGCTCATGATCGTGCGGAACGACACGTACTGGAACAAATGGAATGCACTCATATGTCCACGCAGCAGATCGGCCAATTCAAGCAGCATGACGCGCGCCTCCGTGGTGGCCGTTGCCGCACAGCGCCTTCACCACGTGCTCCATCGCCGAACCGCGCGAACCTTTCACCAGCACGCTCACCCCGGCATGCACATCGGTGGCAAGCGCGGCGATGAGTTCTTGCTGATCGGCGAAATGCCGCGCGTTGTTGCCGAACGCGCGCACGGCGTGCACGGACCACTCGCCGACGGCATACAAACGCGCGATGCCCTGCGCACGGGCAAGTGCGCCGGTCTGCGCATGCAATTGCGCCGCATCCGCGCCAAGCTCGCGCATGTCGCCGAGTACCAGCCAGCCCTCGCCGGATTCCGCCGCCAGGGTCGCGATCGCGGCGGCGGTAGAACCGGGATTCGCGTTATAGCTGTCGTCGATCAGGATCCAGCCATCCGCCATCTGGTGCCGGATCAGGCGCCCGGCGACCGGCGACGCCGATTCGAGTCCGCGCACGATGGCGGCTAGTGGCGCATCGAAAGCCAGTGCGAGTGCCGCCGCGGCGAGCGCGTTCATCACGTTGTGCCGGCCCGGCAGCGGCAGCTTCACTTCGCTGCGTCCCGCCGGCGTGTGCAGGCAGAACTGCGCAGTCGCACCGAGCGTGCGGATTTCGCCGCGTACGTCAGCCGCGTGCTCCAGACCGAAGCGCAACACGCGGTGCGCGCCGGCCATGCGCACGAAAAATCCGGCGAACGCGTCGTCGGCATTGATCACGGCAATCCCGTGCGGTGGCAGTGCGGTGTAGATCGCGCCTTTGGTTTCGGCGATGCCTTCGAGCGAGCCCATGCGCTCCAGATGCGCCGGCGCCACATTGTTGACGACGACGATTTCCGGCCGCGCAATCGCGGCCAAATAGGCAATATCCCCCGGCTTGCCCGCGCCCATCTCGAGCACGGCGTACTGCGCGTCTTCGCGCATCGCCAGGATCGACAGTGGCAGGCCGACTTCGTTGTTGAGATTGCCGGCATTGACATGGGTTTTGCCGCAGCCGGAGAGAATCGAGGCGAGCAGGGTCTTGACCGTGGTTTTGCCGTTGGAACCGGTGATGCCGGCTACGCGTGCGCGCGACTGCGCGCGCGCCGCACTCGCCAGATCGCCTAGCGCGAGCAGGGTATCGGCGACGACGACTTGCGGCAGATCCACATCCATGCCGTGCGCCACCAGCGCGGCCGCCGCCCCGCCCTGTTTGGCTGCTGCGACGAAATCATGCGCATCGAAATGCTCGCCCTGAAGTGCGACGAACAAGGCGCCGGGCACGGGCTTGCGTGTGTCCGTGAACACGCCGTCGAGAGCGATGTCCGTGCCACGCAACGCGCCCTTTGTCCACAGCGCGACATCGGTCAGACGCAGGTTCATGCACGTGCCTCCAGCGCGCGGCGCGCGACGTCGGCATCGTCGAATGCGCGCTTGACGCCACCGCTTTCCTGATACGGCTCGTGGCCCTTGCCGGCGATCAGCACAACGTCGCCCGCATGCGCTGCGAGCAACGCCTGCGCGATTGCGGCAGCGCGGTCGCGCTGCACGTTCGCGCGCGTGGGTTGGGCGAGGCCGGCGAGAATCTGCGCGACGATGGCGTCGCCGTCCTCACCGCGCGGATTGTCGTCGGTGACGAACACGCGGTCGGCGAGCGTTTCCGCGATCGCACCCATCTGCGGACGCTTGCCCGCATCGCGCTCGCCACCACATCCGAACACGCAAATCAGCTGCCCGGAGCAATGCGCGCGCAGGCTGGCCAAAGACTGCTCCAGCGCATCAGGCGTATGTGCGTAGTCAATCACCACCAGCGGCACGCTGCCACCGCCGAGACGGTTCATGCGTCCGGTGACCGGCTGCAGCTGTGCCAGCGCATTGCGGATTTGTGCAAAGGTATACCCGAGAGCGCCCAGACAGCCCGCCACAGCGAGCAGGTTGTATACATTGAAGCGGCCGAGCAAGGCGCTGTGGATTACGCCTGTGCCCCACGGCGTGATCAGTTCGAACGCCAGCCCGTCGCCGCTGGCGCGCACATCGCGCGCGCGGATTTCGGCTTGCGTATCGATCGCATAGCGCAACGCCTGCACGCTTGTTGGCAGTTTCGCCACCAGCTCGCGGCCGAACGCGTCGTCGACATTGATCACGGCGGTGCGCAGTCCCGGCCACGCGAACAGTTTGGCTTTCGCTGCGCCGTAGTTTTCCATCGTGGCGTGGTAATCCAGATGATCGCGGGTGAGATTGGTGAATACGGCGACTTCGAAATCGACCGCGTTAACGCGGCCTTGGTCGAGCGCATGCGAGGACACCTCCATCGCGACGTGACTGGCACCAGCGTCGCGAAATTGCGCGAGCAGGCCTTGCATGCTGATCGCATCCGGCGTGGTGCACTCGCCCGCCTCAAGCGCGCCGACGAAGCCTGCGCCGAGCGTGCCGATCGTCGCCGCGCGCACGCCCAGATCCTGCAATGCGACGGCCAGCAGTTGCACGATGGACGTTTTGCCATTCGTGCCGGTCACGCCGATGACGTGCAGTGCTTGCGCCGGCCGGCCGAAGAAGCGCGCGGCGATCTCGCCAGTGTGCTCGCGCAGATGCTCTATCCACACGATCGGCGCATCGGCGGGCAGGGAAGCGGCGGACGCAGGGCCTTCGGCCAGAATCGCCGAAGCACCCTGCGCCAGCGCCGCCGGGGCAAACGTGATGCCATGCGCACTCGCACCGCGCAAGGCAACGAAGACATCACCCGTGCGCACGCGACGCGAATCCAGCGTCAATCCGCTCACGCGAATATCGCCGGCTGGCACGGCGATGCCGGCGAGCAAATCGCGCAGGGATTGCGGCTGGGTGCTCACGGCACGGCCTCTTCGTAACTGGTGTCGCCGGGCGGGTAATCCGGCGCCTTGCTGCCAGGCTGGATCGGCGCGCCGGTATCCGGGCCGCCGGTGTACCAGTGCTGGACATTGTCTGGCGGCACGTCGAGCAGGCGCAGCGCGCCGGTCATCACCTGACTGAACACGGGCGCTGACACGGTGCCGCCGAAATATCCGCCCTGCGGATCGTGGATCACGACCACGCCGACAAGGCGCGGGTTACTGGCCGGAACGATGCCGGCAAACAGCGAAATGTATTTGCTCTCATAGCCACCGGCCACAGCCTGGCGTGAGGTACCGGTCTTGCCGGCGACGCGGTAGTTCGGCACCGCAGCACGCAGCGCCGTGCCACCTGGCGCGACCACGGTCTCGAGCATCTTGACGATGGTATGCGCCAGCTGCGGATCGATCACCGCCACATCCGGATTGCGTACGCCCTTGACGAAGGTCGGCGGACGCAAGCGACCGCCATCGGCCAGCGCGGCGTACGCTTGCGCAAGCTGCAGGGTAGTCACGTTCAGGCCGTAGCCGTAGGCGAGCGTCGCCTTCTCGAGTACGCCCCAGGTGCGCGCCGCCGGCAGAAAACCCGGCGACTCGCCGGGAAATCCACTGCCGGTGGTTTCGCCGAAGCCGAAGCGGTGATACATGTCGTAGAGGTCTTCGTTGGCCAGGGTCAGAGCGATCTTGGCCGCGCCGACGTTGCTCGAATGCGTGAGCACGCCGGTCACCGTGAGCAAGCCGTGATTGGCGACGTCGCGAATCAGATGTCCGGCCAGCAGAAAAGTGCCGGGATTGGTGTCGATCGGCGTATCCGGCGTCCATTTTCCGCTTTGCAGGGCGGTGGCAATCGTGAACGGCTTCATCGTCGAGCCGGGCTCGACCACGTCGGTGAGCGCGCGGTTGCGCCGATACGCGGGGTCCGCCGCCGGCGCATTCGGGTTGTACGAGGGCTGGTTGACCATCGCGAGGATTTCGCCCGTGGTCACATCCAACACCACCATCGAACCGGACTTGGCATGATGGTCGATGATCGCGGCTTTCAGGTCGCGATAGGCCAGGTACTGGATGCGGCGGTCGATCGACAAGGTCAAATCGCGTCCGGGCCGCGGTTCGCGCACCAGCTCCACATCCTCGACCGTGTGGCCCTTGTTGTCACGGATCACGCGTTCGGCGCCAGGCGTGCCTGCCAGCCAATCGTCGAAGGCCAGTTCCACGCCTTCCTGGCCGCGATCGTCGATATTGGTCACGCCCAACACATGCGCGGTGACTTCACCGCCGGGGTAGTAGCGCTTGTATTCGCGTTGGCTGGACACGCCAGCAATGCCGAGTTTGAGAATCTGCGCGGCATCGTCCGGATTGAGCTGGCGCTTGAGGTACACAAACTCGCGATCCTGATGCTGTTCGAATTTCTGCTTGAGCGTGGCGGAATCGATGCCGAGCGCGCGGGCCAGATCGGCAATGCGTTCCGGCTGATCAAGCACCTGGCCCGGATCGGCCCAGATCGACTCAACCGGTGTCGACACCGCAAGCGGCTCACCATTGCGGTCGAAAATGGTGCCTCGCGACACCGGTATCGGCACCTCGCGCAGAAAGCGCGCGTCGCCCTGACGTTGGTAGAAATCCTTGCGCACCACCTGCAGATCCACGGCACGCACGATCAATGCAGTGGAAGCCAGCGCCAAAATCATTAACACCACGTACAAACGCAGGCGTGTGTTTACCGGCGGCGTGCGCGGCTTGATCCGCGCGCCGTCGCGGACCGGATGCGAGGGATGCAGCCTGGCGCGCATCAGCGTTTCACCACCACGGTGTCGGCAGCGCCCGGCGTGACCATGCCGAGTTGGCCGCGCGCGACCTGTTCGATGCGGTTGGGTTCGGCCCAGGTGGCTTGTTCCAGCTCCAGACGGCCGAATTCGGTGTTGAGATCGTCCTGCTCGTGGGTCAGCCGGGTCAGGTCGCCGAACAGAATGCGATTTTGCTGGCGCGCATAGACGACGCCAATCGCGCTGGCGACCACCGCTATCAACAACACAAGGACAATGACCGCACCCAGCGCCTTCATGCGCGCTTCTCCGCCACCCGCAGCACCGCGCTGCGCGCGCGTGGATTGCGCGCAAGTTCCGCGTCGCCGGGCTTCTGCGCCGCGCCGATCAGGCGCAAAGCCAGAGTTTCCGGCTCCGGTGCCGGCAGGCCGCGGCGCGCCGGCGCCGGCTGCGCCTGCGCTCGCAGGAACTGCTTGACCAGACGGTCTTCGAGCGAGTGAAAACTGATTACGCACAAGCGTCCGCCCACGCGCAGGCGTGATACCGACGCACGCAGGCCGCGCTGCAACGCGTCCATCTCGCTGTTCACCGCGATGCGCAGTGCCTGAAAACTGCGCGTGGCCGGATGCCGGCCGGAAGGCGGCTGGCCGACGATGCCGGCGATCAGATCGGCCAGCTCGCCGGTGCGCGCCAACGGTGCCTCGCGCCGGCGCGCGATGATCGCGCGCGCGATGCGCCGACTCATGCGTTCCTCGCCATAATTCCACAACACGTCCGCGATCTGCCTTTCGTCCGCCCGCGCCAGAAACTGCGCCGCACTTTCGCCGCTGCCCGGATCCATGCGCATGTCCAGCGGCGCATCGGCGCGGAAACTGAAACCACGCGTGGCGTCGTCCAGTTGTGGCGAGGACACGCCCAGATCCAGCAGCGCACCATCCAGCCCGGCCAGCGTCACATCCCAATCGGCCAAATCGGCGAAATTGCCGTGGCGAATCGCTACGCGCGCATCGCCTCCAAACATCTCCCGCGCCGCGGCAACGGCAGTCGGATCGCGATCCATCAACAGCAATTTGCCGTCCGCCCCAAGCCGCGCAAGCATCGCGCGCGCATGCCCGCCGCGACCGAAGGTGCCATCCAGGTAGGTGCCGCCGGCACGCAGCTGGAGTCCTTCCAGCACCTCGTCCAGCAGAACCGGGGCGTGCGCGTCACTGGTCATGTCCACCGTCCGGAGCGCGCGACACGTCGCGGTCACAATTTCAGATCCAGCATTTCATCGGAAAGCTCGTGCTCTCCGATGCTCTGGCGGATCTTGGCCAGATGTGCCTGTTCGCTCCACAGCTCGAATTTGGCGTTCATGCCGAGCAACACCGCCTTTTTCTCGATGCCAGCGGCGTTGCGCTGACTGGCGGGAACAAGCACGCGCGCATTGCCGTCGAGCTCGACCACCGCGGCCGCACCGACCAGCTTCAATTGCAGATCGCGGTGCACGCGCTTGACGCTGGACAGCGCATTGATCTGATCGCGCACCTTCTCCCACTCGCCATGCGGGAACAGCCACAGGCAACCTGCCTCGAACGGGTTGTAGGCGAACACCAGGCGATTGCCGCAGACCTGCGCCACCTGCTCGCGGTAGGCAGTCGGCAGGGCCAAGCGGCCTTTGTCGTCCAACGTG
>JBOHYL010000102.1:0-26029 GCA_050737915.1 Rudaea sp. | reverse complement strand
ACCGCAGCGGTGGGCGTAGCAGCATCAATATATTTATCCACCTGTGCAAAATCCGCCGCGATCAGCAGAACGCCTTGCGTGGCCGGGCGCTGCTTGAGTTCGAATATACGCGTCACCACCGCGACATTCTCCGGATCGCAACCGAGGCCGTAGACGGCCTCGGTTGGATACGCGATGACGCCGCCGGCACGCAGCGCGGTGACCGCCGCGGAAAGCGCTGCGTCCATCGTTCAGCCCGCGGTTTTCTTCGCGCCGGCTTTCTTGACGGCGGATTTTTTCGCGGCAGCTTTTTTTGCGACGGACTTCTTCGCAGCCGATTTTTTCGGAGCTGTTTTTCTGGCCGACGTGGGTTTCGCCGTAGACGCCGGCGCGGCGGATTTAGCCGCCGCCTTGCCGAAGCGCGCGCCGCGTTTTGGCCGCACCGGCGCTGCCGCGAGCAGTTCGGTGCATTCGACCTCGGTCAATGTGGCCGGCTCGCGATCCTTCGGGATACGCGCGTTTTTCTCGCCGTCGGTGATGTACGGGCCGTACTGGCCGCGCAGAACCTGGATTGCGCCATCGCGGAAGCTGGCGATGATGCGGTTGCGCAACGCTTCGGCTTTCTCGTGCAATATCTGTTTGGCGCGATTCAGTTCGAGCGTGTACGGATCATCAGGTGGCTTGATCGAGGCGTAGGTTTTGCCGTGCTTGACGCACGGGCCGAAGCGGCCGATGCCGACGCTAATTGTCTCGCCGTCGTCGGCACGGCCCAGCTCACGCGGCAGCCGGAACAAGTGCAGCGCGTCCTCGAGCGTGATGGTATGGATACTCTGGCCCGGACGCAGGCTTGCGAAGCGCGGTTTTTCGGCATCGTCCTTGGTGCCGATCTGCGCCATCGGCCCGTAGCGGCCCAAACGCACCGTGACCGGTTTGCCCGAGGCCGGATCCATGCCCAATTCACGCGAGCCGGACGCTTCGCTGCGATCGACCGACTCGGTTTTTTCCTCCACCAGGGCCTTGAACGGCGTCCAGAACTTGCGCAGCAACGGCACCCAGTCCTCTTCGCCGCGGCTGACCGCATCCAGTTCGTCTTCGAGCTTGGCGGTGAAATCGTAATCGACGTAGCGAGTGAAGTGCCCGGCCAGGAATTTCGCTACCGCACGGCCGACATCGGTGGGACGGAAGCGGCGTGAATCCAAAACCGCGTATTCGCGATTGAGCAGGGTCTGGATGATGCTGGCGTAGGTCGATGGCCGGCCGATGCCGTATTCTTCCAACGCCTTGACCAGACTCGCTTCGGAATAGCGCGGCGGCGGTTCGGTGAAATGCTGCTCGGCCAGAACGTCAGCCAGCGGCACCGCTTCGCCGATTTTCATCGCCGGCAGTTTGCGATTCTCGTCTTCGTCCTCGACACCCTTCTGGTCGCGGCCCTCCTCATACACGGCAAGGAATCCCGGATCGACCACGGTCGTACCGCTGGCGCGAAATGCCGAATTGCCGCCGGCATCCAGATCCACCGACACGGTGTTAAGTGTAGCGTGCTGCATCTGACTGGCCACCGCGCGTTTCCAGATCAGATCGTAAAGCTTGCGTTGATCATCGTTCAGATGCGTGGCGACGCTGGCTGGCGTGTGCAGCGCCGACGTGGGCCGGATTGCTTCGTGCGCTTCCTGCGCGTTCTTGGATTTGGCGCGATACAGGTTCGGGCTTTCCGGCAATGCGCGCGCACCGAAATCGCGTGCGATGACCTTGCGCAGTTCGGCAATCGCGTCATTGGCCAGATTCACCGAATCGGTACGCATGTAGGTGATCAGACCGACCGTACCTTCGTCACCGATCGCCACGCCTTCGTACAGGCCCTGCGCGATGCGCATGGTGCGACTGGTCGAAAACCCGAGTTTGCGCGCGGCTTCCTGCTGCAAGGTGGACGTGGTGAACGGTGGCGACGGCCGGCGCTTGCGTTCCTTGGATTGCACCTCGGATACGACCAGTCGACCTTGCGCGGATTTGAGCAAGGCGCCGCGCGCGGCGTGCGCGTCGTGTTCGTTGGTCAGATCGAATTGCTCGAATTTCTTGCCGCGCAGTTTCAACAGACGCGCGGAAAAGCGCAGATCCGGATGCGGACAATCGGCATCCATCGACCAATATTCGCGTGGCTTGAACGCCTCGATTTCTTCCTCGCGTTCCGCAATCATGCGCAGTGCAGGCGATTGCACGCGACCGGCGGACAATCCTCTTTGCACCTTGCGCCACAGCACCGGCGACAGATTGAAGCCGACCAGGTAATCCAGCGCGCGCCGTGCCTGCTGCGCGTTGACCAGGTCCAGCGACAGCGTGCGTGGATTGGCCACGGCATCCTGAATGGCGTGCGGCGTAATCTCCGAGAACACCACCCGATGCACGGACTTGCCGTCGAGCAACTTGCGCTGTTTGAGGATCTCGGAAATGTGCCAGGAAATCGCCTCGCCTTCACGATCCAGGTCGGTCGCCAGATACAACGCCTCGGCCTTGGCCGCGGCCTTGACGATGGCGTCGACGTGTTTTTCGTTCTTGTCGATCAACTCGTAATGCATGGCGAAATCGCGTTCGGGATCGACCGCGCCTTCCTTCGGCTTCAGATCGCGCACATGGCCGTAGGAAGCCAGCACCGTGAAGTCCTTGCCAAGGTATTTGTTGATCGTCTTGGCCTTGGCTGGCGATTCGACGATAAGCAGATTCTTTGCCATGCGGGTACCGTGCGCAGATGAAACGGGCCTGTTCGCACAGGCCCTCCTTTTTTCAGTGTGGACACACAGACCGGCGTGCTGTCAAGCGCGCGTCCGGATTCAGCGTCGCGCGTAGCGTCCGTTTTCGGCGCTGACAGCGCCGTCCAGTTCGAGCACCAGCAGCATCGAGGACAGCGCGGCAGCTGGCAATCCGGTGCGCGCGACCAGTTCGTCGAGCGCGGTCGGTTCCGCGTCCAGGGTGGCGAGCAGGCGCGTGTATTCGGGATCGCGTTCGCGTGACTGCGCTGCCGCTGCCGGCGCGCCTTCGGCGGCGGTCAGACGCCGGCGCAGGCCTTCGGCGAGCAGACCACCCATCCCGCGCAGCTCTTCGAGCACTTCGTCGGCGGTTTCCACCAATCTAGCGCCGTCACGGATCAACTTGTGGCAGCCCCGTGAGAGCGGGCTGTGGATCGAGCCCGGCAGGGCAAACACTTCGCGACCGGCCTCTGCGGCCAGACGCGCGGTAATCAGCGAACCGGAATTGAGGCTGGCCTCGATCACCAGCGTGCCCAGACTCAAGCCGGCGATCAGCCGGTTGCGGCGGGGAAAATTTTCCGGTTTGCCGGGCGTGCCCGGTGGAAACTCGGACACCAGGGCACCGTGCGCGGCGATGCGCTGCGCCAGTTCGCGGTGTTGGCGCGGGTAGACCAGATCTGGGCCGGTACCAAGCACAGCGACGGTATTGCCGCCACCTTCGAGTGCGCCTTCATGTGCGGCGCCGTCCACCCCCTCAGCGAGGCCGCTGGTGACGGTATTGCCGGTTTGCGCAAATGTCTTGGCAAAAGCGCGCGCGTTGGCCCTGCCGCCGGCACTGGCGCTGCGCGCACCGACGATGGCGATTTGTGGCGTCCACAAGCTGGCTGGATTCCCGACGACGAACAGCGCGGCGGGCGGATTGTGCGCGTTGCGCAGCAAGGCAGGGAAATCTTCACTGGTAGCGATGATGAAGTGATGATCCGGCGCTGCCAGCCACGCAAGATCGCGCTCGATCACGGACTCATCCGGCGCGGCCAGCCAGGCCCGCGCGGGTTCGCCTATCCGCGCATCGCGCTGGGCATGGCCAAGTGCGGCGGCCGCATCGCCATGGCGACCGATGAGTTCGCGGGTAGTGGAAGCGCCCAGTCCTGGTGCACGCAGCAGCGTCAGCCAGGCACGGGTTTCATCGCGGGCAAGCTCGATAGGCATGGGCGTTGAGTGTAAATGGGCAGTTCACAAACGCAAACGGCGCGGAAGCCCGCGCCGTTTGCCGCGAGTGTCGATGGATCAGGTGTGATCCGGATCGTACAACTTGTCGCCGAGATGCACCGGGCGGATGCCATCCATGATCAAGCCATAACTGACGCGATCGAAGGTACGGAAAATCATGACGTGGCCGATGTATTCCTCCGGCAGTTGCACCTTGGCTTCGTCCCGATGGAAGAACGCCTTGAAGCTGCCTTCGGGATAATCGGTACGATCCTGCACCACGTCGCCACGGCTGAAAATGGAATAGGTCTGGCCGTTGTCGACGCCGTCGGCAGAACCCGCCGACAGCGCCACGACCTGCAGGCGGCCGACCGCATTGAGTGCATCGGCGAACGCAATCACGCGCATCCCTGGCGGCACCTGCTTGGGCGGGTGCGGGACGTACTGGAAATCAAAGGGCTGGTCGTTCGCCGGCAGCACGAAGTCGCCGGCACGAATTTCGTAATCGGTACTGGTAACCAGGACCGAGGCCGGATTGCCCGCGTGGGTAACCTCCACCTCGCCGAATTGCAGCATTTCATAGCCGAGGAAATGTACGTTGCCACTCAGGGTGAAATGATCCGGGCCGTGGTGCCAGAGCATGCTCGGACGGTCGTCGCGGTCTTGCAGATCCTGGCGGAACACCTCGCTCGGGCGGCCGTCCTTGCCGGTAATCTCGTAATAGCGTCCGATCGGCCGCGCCAGCACGTAGTGCACGCCGGCTTGCGCGTCCAGTCCACGCACATACACCAGCTGGCCGGTGGCGCCATTGATGTGGTGATCCTCGATGCCGACCACGTGCGGGGCGTGATGGAATTCGTCCTCGCCGACAAGGCGCGGCTTTTTCAGGAAATCCTCGATCGCCGACAGCGGCAGCGGCTTGACCGCATTTTCCAGTTGCTCGACGCGGGTGTGCGGCTCGATGCCGCCGCGCCCGGCAATGCCCAGACCCGGCCGGCCGTTCAGATACGCCAGACTGATCACATCGCCCGGGTAGATCAAATGCGGGTTCTGGATCTGCGGGTTGGCCTGCCACACCTCAGGCCATTGCCACGGGCGTTGCAGGAACTTCGCCGCGATGCTCCACAGCGTGTCTCCCTTGCGTACTGTGTACGTGTCGGGATGATCCTTCGCAAGTTGCACGGAAGCGGCGTACGCCGAAACGGCGAGCAGCAATCCGGCACAAATCGCAGGTAGTTTTTTAAGCATGGCCGCCAATTACCTGATTCCCAAAGGGCTTCCCGAGTGTATACGAAAATTTTACCGGCGCAAATCGCCCCCGTCACGAAATCGCCCCCCGGCCCCCCGGGAAACGCGCCAATTCGCGCCAAGTACCGAATCGGCGTAGAATTTTCGGCATCGATACCCTGTCATCCGCGGGTCTTGCACCAGCCGCCGGAAGCCCCCAAAACAGTCCCATGCTCACGATTCTCGAATTCCCTGATCCGCGCCTGCGCACCCGCGCGCAGCCGGTTGCCGTGTTCGACAAGGCACTGCATACCCTGATCGACGCGATGCTTGCCACCATGTACGCCGCGCCCGGCATTGGTCTGGCCGCGACCCAGGTGAACGTGCACAAGCAGTTGCTGGTGCTGGATGTATCCGAAGAGAAAAACCAGTCACTGGTGCTGGTCAATCCGAAGATACTCGAGCAGGAGGGCGTGCAGGTCTATCAGGAAGGTTGCCTGTCGGTACCCGGCATCTTCGCCGACGTCGAGCGCGCCGAGCGCATCGTCGTTGCAGCGCAGGATCGTGACGGCCAGCCGCTGCGCATCGAGGCCGACGGCCTGCTCGCCGTCTGCATCCAGCACGAGATGGATCACTTGATCGGCAAGCTTTTCGTTGATTATCTGTCGCCGCTCAAGCGCGAGCTGGTGCGCAAGAAACTGGAAAAGGCGCAGCGCGCCTCCGCCTGACGCGACGATGCCCGTCCCGCTACGGCTGGTCTTCGCCGGCACGCCCGAGTTCGCGGTCCCGCATCTGGCCGCGTGTCTGTCGGAAAATGTGGAAATTGCGGCAGTGTATACACAGCCCGACCGCCCGGCCGGGCGTGGCCGCGCGCTTGCGGCCAGCCCGGTCAAACGCGCAGCATTGGGCGCCGGCCTCAGCGTCGAGCAGCCGCAAACGCTCAAATCCGAAGCCGTGCGGGATCACCTGTGCGCGCTGCATCCGGATTTGCTCGTGGTCGTCGCCTACGGCTTGATCCTGCCGCGCAAGCTGTTGGCAATTCCGCGCCTGGGTTGCTGGAACGTGCATGCCTCGTTGCTGCCGCGCTGGCGTGGAGCCGCGCCGATCCAGCGCGCGATCCTTGCCGGCGATACGCGTACCGGCGTGTGTCTGATGCAGATGCAGGCAGGACTCGACACCGGTCCGATTCTGCTCCAGCGCGAATTGTCGATCGCGCCGACCGATACCGGCGGTATTCTGCACGACAAGCTGGCCACGCTCGGCGCCACGCTGCTGGGCGAGGGCTTGCGCTGCGTGCGTAATGACGAATCCTTGCCCGCACAGGCGCAACCGGAAACGGGAGTCACCTACGCGCACAAGCTCGACAAGGCCGAGGCACGGCTGGATTTCGCGCAACCGGCCATCGAGCTGGAACGCAAGGTGCGCGCGTTCGATCCATGGCCGGTGGCCGAAGCGCAGATCGGCGGCGAACGCTTGCGTATCTGGTCGGCGCAGGCGTTGCCGGCGAGCAACGCGTCGCACAGTGCGCGTCCCGGTGTCATTCTCGCCGCATCCAAACACGGTATCGACATCGCCTGCGGCGACGGCGTGTTGCGGATCGTGCAGATGCAACGCGACGGCGGCCGGCGTCTGTCGATAGCCGATTACCTGAACGCGCGTCCGCAGCTCGCGACGCCGTGAGCCCAGTGGCCGATCCGCGCGCACTGGCGGCGCGTGTGCTGGCCAAGATCGTCGCCGGACAATCGTTGCGCGCGGTCTTTGCCGTCACCTCCACCCAATTGAGGGACGCTCGCGATCGCGCTTTGCTGAGCGCGCTGCTGCACGATGGCGCACGTTGGTGGCTGCGTTTCGAGGCCGCGATCGCCGAACTGCTTGAGCGACCGCTGCGCGCTGCGGATGCCGATATCCACTCCCTGCTCGTGCTCGGCTTGGTGCAGTTGGAAATCCTGCGCGTGCCAGAACATGCGGCTGTGGCAGCGACGGTCGAGGCTGCACGCGCCCTGCGCAAACCCGGATTTGCCGGTTTGATCAATGCCGTATTGCGCCGCTGGCTGCGCGAGCGTGACGTGCGCATTGCGCAATTGGATCTCGGCACGGTGACCCGAAGCGCGCATCCGCACTGGCTCATCAACGCGATTGCTGCCGATTGGCCGGCGCAGTGGCAGGCGATACTGGACGCGAACAACGCTGTGGCACCGTTGAGCTTGCGGGTGAATCGCCGCCGCATCGCGCGCGCGGAATTCGCCGCGCAACTGCGCAGCGCCGGTGTCGCCTGCATCGCGCCGACTCAGTTTGCGGATGCACTGATTCTTGCCGAAAGCCGTGACGTGACCGCGTTGCCCGGCTACGAACAAGGCTTTTTTTCCGTGCAGGACGCCGCTGCGCAATGCGCTGCCGGACTGCTGGACCTGCGCGACGGCCAGCGCGTGCTTGACGCCTGCGCGGCACCGGGTGGCAAGAGCGCGCACATCCTCGAATGCGCCGACGTGGATCTGCTGGCGCTGGACTGCGACGCGCGCCGGCTGCCGCGTCTGCGCGAGAATCTGGCGCGGTTGGGACTCGCCGCCCTGGTGCGCGCCGGCGACGCTGCTGCACCGGCATCCTGGTGGGATGGTCGCGCGTTTGAACGGATCCTGCTCGATGCGCCGTGCTCGGCCACCGGCATCATCCGCCGCCAGCCGGACGTGAAATTGCACCGCCGCGCCACGGACATCGACACCCTGGCTGCGACGCAGACGCACCTGCTCGAGGCGCTGTGGCCTATGCTTGCGCCCGGCGGGCGCTTAGTCTATGTCACTTGCTCGATCCTGGCCGGCGAGAATGCGCGGCCGCTCGTAGGGTTTCTGGCACGGCACGCCGATGCACGCACGCTGGCACCGGGACTGGGCTGGCATGCGGTTGGAGTCGGCGAACAGAATCTGCCGGGCGGGAGCGACGCGGACGGTTTTTTTTATGCGGTGCTGGAAAAAGACAATTAGTATACTTTGCGCGTTGCTGCTCGGCGCTTGCGCGCGCGCGCCGGGCGATTTGCGTGTGCGCAGCGCGAGCATCGACGCGAACGTGCTTGTCGCGCAATTGACCTGGCAGCCGGATGCGGTGGTGCTGGATGCGCTCGATCACGGCATCGTCCTGGAATTCGTGGTGACGGCACAGGCGCTGGCGCCGGGAATGTTCGGCCTGCGCGCGGCCCAGACGCAACAACGCCACGTGCAGCTGCGCTATTTCCCGTTGACCCGGCAATACCAGGTGCAGGTCGTTGAGGACGCACGCACGCGCAGTTACGCCGCGCGTGCGCTGGCCCTGGCCGCGATTGAGGATTTGCACCTGCCGCTCGCGGCTTGGCATCAAGGAGCCATCGCCTATCGCGTGTGCGTCGCGCTTGATCGCGACGCGCTGCCTGGAGCGCTGCGCCTGCCGGCCCTGTTCGCGGCAGCCTGGCGCATCGACAGCGGAGACTACACATGGCGCGCGCGGGCTGGCTGATGCGCATGCTGCAGCGTGCGCTGCCGGCGCTGGCGGTGGCCGTGCTGTTGGCTGCGGCGCTGCTACTGGCCAATGATGCGGCCGGCGGCAACAGCCGCCTGGGCGCGTGGTATCCGTGGATGCTTGGTGCCTGCGGTTTGGCCTTGGCCGTGTTGTTGGCTGCGATCGTCCAGCGCTTGTTGCGCCTGCGCCGTGAACTGCGCGAACAGGCGCCCGGAGCACGCCTGAACCGGCGGGTGCTGCTGATGCTGATCGTGCTCGCGTTGCCGCCAGTATTCGTCGTGTACGGCTTCGCTCTCAATTTTCTCGACGCCACCATCGACAACTGGTTCAACGTGCGCATGGAACACGCGCTCGACGACGCGCTGGAAATCGGCCGCGTGTATCTGGACGAGCGCTTGACGCAGGCGCGACAGTCTACCACGGCGCTGGCCGACACGCTCGCCGATGTCGCCGATGCGGATTTGCAAAAATCCCTGGATGCGGCGATCGACGCGCAGGGTGCACTGCAACTGGCCGTGTTCGGCAAGGATCAATCCGTACTCGCCACCGCCAGCGCCGATCCGCAGTTGCTTACGCCGGCGTATCCGGATTCGACGGCGTTGCTGCAAGTGCAGGGCAATGGCCATTACGCTGCCGCCGAGCCGCTCGGCGAGCGTCTGGTGTTGCGCGTGGTCGAGCCGCTGTCGCAGTCTGCGGCTGCCGCGCCGCGCCTGCTGCAGACGCTGTATCCGCTACCGGCGCGTTTGCGGCCGCTCACCAGCGGCGTGGAACAGGCAAGCTTCGATTTCCAGCGCCTGAAGTATCTACGCGGATCACTCAAACTTACCTTCACCCTGGTGCTCACGTTCGTGTTGCTGCTGTCGGTCTTGTTCGCGCTGATGCTTGCGTTCGGCATCGCGCGCCGCCTGACCGCGCCGATCGGCCGGCTCGCCGTGGCCACGCGCGCGGTCGGCGCCGGCCGTTACGACACTCCGCTGCCGGTGGCCAGCCGCGACGAGCTGGGTTTTCTCCTGGCCTCGTTCAACCAGATGCAACGCGAACTGGAACTGTCCAACGCGAGCCTGACTCGCAGCGCGCAGGAAACTGAAAACCAGCGCGCCTACCTGAAAGCCGTACTCGAACGCCTGTCTGCCGGCGTACTCGGCCTGGACCGTACCGGCGAGCTGCGCACACTCAATCGCGCCGCGGAGGCGATTCTCGATACACCGCTGTCGCGCTATGTCGGTCAGCATTTGTCGGTGTTGCGACGCGATCATCCGCAGCTGGCGCCGCTCGTGGATCCGATCCTGCAGCATGCGGGCGATGGCGCACGCGAATGGCGCGAGGAAGTCGTGCTGGTGCATGGCGAACAACGCCGTCTGCTGCTGCTGCGCGGCGCGGAACTGGGCGGTGCCGACGCCGGTATCGTCGCCGTGTTCGATGATCTTACCCAGCTCGATCGCGCCCAGCGCGACGCGGCTTGGACCGAAGTCGCGCGCCGCCTCGCCCACGAGGTGAAAAACCCGCTGACCCCGATCCAGCTTGCCGCCGAGCGCCTGCGCCGGCGTTTCATCGGCCGCCTGCCGCCGGACGAAACCGAAATCCTGGATCGCGCTACGCACACCATCGTCGCCCAGGTCGAGGCGCTCAAGGCCCTGGTCAACGCGTTCGGCGATTATGCGCGGCCGCCGCAGATCGAAACGCGTCTGTTGTCCTTGCATGCGCTGGTTGGCGAAGTGCTGGACCTGTACGAGAACGACCAGCGCATTCAATTGACCCGACGCTTCGATGCGCGCGAGCCGGTGCTGCGCGCCGACGCCGGACACTTGCGCCAGTTGCTGCACAATCTGGTCAAGAACGCGATCGAAGCGATCGGCGATGCGCGCAAGCCGCACATCGAGGTGACGACACGCGATATTGTGGAAAATGCGCAAAACTGGATTGAACTCGATGTCGCCGACAACGGCCCCGGCCTGCCGGCGGGATTCGACGCGCGCTGGTTCGAACCATATACGAGCAGCAAGCAACGCGGCACTGGCCTGGGCCTGGCGGTGGCCAAGAAAATCGCCGAGGAACACGGCGGCAGCATTCGCGCGCAGAACCGGCCCGGCGGCGGCGCCGTGTTCACCCTGCGCCTGCCGCGCGAGGCCGGCGTATGAGCGGTGCGACAGCCGCGGAACGCCGCGCGTTCTGGGTGTTCGCGCTGCTCGCCCTATGCGTGATCGGGGCGGGTATCGGCCTACGCGATCCGTGGCCGGCGGACGAACCGCGCTTTGCCTTGGTCGCGCAGCAGATGGTGCGAAGTGGCGACTGGTTGTTTCCGCATCGTGGCAGCGAACTGTACGCGGATAAACCGCCATTGTTCATGGATATGCAGGCGGCATCATTCGAGCTGGTGCGCAACTGGCGGGTTGCGTTTCTGCTGCCGTCGCTGCTATCCGCATTGGGTATTTTGCTTTTGGTATACGATCTGGGCGGGCGCCTGTGGGATCGGCGCACCGGCCAGATCGCCGCATGGTTAACCCTGTTTGCCATCGGTTTCACGTTTCAGGCGCGGCGCGCGCAGATCGATCCCGCGGTCACATTCTTCATCACCTTGGCCAATTACGGACTGCTGCGCCATATGTTGTGCGGTCCCGACTGGCGCTGGTGGGCGCTCGGCGGCTTTGCCGCGGGACTGGGTGTGATCACCAAGGGTGTGGGCGTGATCGCCTTCCTGACTGTCTTGCCGTGGGTATGGTGGCGCTTGCGGATGCGCGGCGATGAAGCGGACTCGGCGCTACCCGCCGGCGACTGGCGCTGGCTGCTTGCGCCAGTATTGTGCGTGCTGGCGGTCGCGCTGTGGCTGGTGCCGATGCTGCTCGCTGTGCGCGCCCATCATGACCCGACATATACCGCCTATGCGCACAATCTGCTGTTCAAGCAGACGGCGCAGCGTTACCTCGACGCCTGGCATCACGAACAGCCGCCGTGGTATTACCTTGAAGTGATCGCCCTGCAATGGCTGCCGCTGAGCCTGTTCCTGCCGTGGCTGGCGCGGCCATGGTGGCGCGCGTTGCGCGCGCGAGACGCACGCACAACCGTGTTGCTTGGCTTCGTCGCGTTAGTGCTGGTTTTCTTCACGCTGTCCGCGGGCAAGCGCGAGGTCTACATTCTGCCGGCGCTGCCGATGCTGGCGTTAGTCGCGGCGGCGCAGATTCCGCGAATTTTTGCCACGACGCGCTGGCCGGCGCGTTGGCTGTGGGCCTTGTGCGTGCTGTTCGCGCTGGCTGCGCTTGGCGTCGGCATCTACGCTGGATGGATCGCGCCGAGCTGGGGCGCGCGGCAATTGGCCGCGCATGCCTTCGACGCGGACGCGGTGCTGGTCTGGACGTGGCTGGCCGCGTTCGGCGCGGCGGCGGCAGTCGCCTGTGTCGTGCTCGGTCCGCGCCATCCGCTGCGCACCTGCACGCTGGTGCTGACGGCATTCTGGGTTTGTGTGGGTTTCGGCGTACAGCCGGCGTTGAACGATGCCAGCTCCGCGCGCGGCTTGATGCGCACGGTGGGCTCACGCATCGGTGCGCGGGGCGAGCTGGGCCTGGTCGCGTGGAAGGAACAGAACCTGCTCATGGCCGACCGTCCCGCTACGGATTTCGGATTTTCCCGGCCGTGGCGCGCGCAACTTGCCGCCGCGATCCGTTGGCAACAGGACGCGCCGCAGCAGCGATTCGTACTGCTACCGGAGACCGCGCTGGCACCCTGCGTGGATCGCGCGCGCGCCATCGATCTGGGGATCTCCAACCGCATCCACTGGTGGCTGTTCCGCGCCGACGCGGTGACTGGCGCGTGTCACGACGGCAATGTTCCTGCAGCCTTCGAGCCGAAATGAAACCGACCGACCCACCAGTGCACAGCAATTCCTCGCCAGCGAAAAACCTCCGCCGGCACGTGGCGCGCTGGCTCAGCCGGCGCTGGCGCGCTGATGCGCGGGCGCCGTCCGGGCCGCTGCCGGTGGCTGGCATCCATCGCATTCTGGTCTGCCGCGCGACCAAGACGCTCGGCGAAACCCTACTGCTCACGCCGCTGCTGCACGAGCTGGAACTGCGCTTTCCCGGCGCCGAGGTGGAACTGGTCTCGCGCTGCGCCGCGGCGACGGAATTGTTCGCCCGCTATCCGCGCTTGCGGCGTGTGCATGCACTGCCGCAACACATGTTTGGCGCGCCGCTGCGTGTGTGGCGTATCCTGCGTTGGCTGCGTGTACAGCGGTTCGATCTGGCCATCGACCCGTATTTGCTGTCGCATTCAGATCGCCTGCTCGTCATGCTGGCACGGCCGCAGTACAGTCTGGGTTTCGACAGCGAGCGCAAACACGGTCATCTCACGCATCCGGTCGCCTTACCGCCGACGCCGCAGCACGCAGCGCAATTGCCGGTGTATCTGCTGCGCCACGCACTTGGCGTGGCCGCTGCGGCGGAGTATCCGTTGCTGGATCTGCGTTTGACCGCGGCCGAACGCAGTGCTGGTGCGGACGCGCTGACCGCCTTGCTCGCGCAGGCCGGCAGCACGCGACGCGCGCTCGGTGTGTACGCGCATGCCAGCGGCGTCAAGTGCTTCGAGCGCATGTGGTGGGCGGATTTTCTGCGCGTGCTGCAAACGCGGTTTCCACAGCATGCCATCGTGGAAATCCTGCCGATGTTCGGCCGCTCACTGCTGGGCGATAACTATCCCGCGTTTTACGCGAGCGATCTGCGCCAATTGGCCGGCGTGCTGTCGCAACTGGATCTGTTCGTCAGTGGCGATTGCGGCGTGATGCATCTGGCCAGCGCCAGCGGTGCGCGCACTGCGGGAATTTTCGTTGCCACCGACATTGCCGGTTGGAACGTGTATGGTCCGGGCCGGCTCACGCTGGATGCACGCGGCTGCGCGGCCACGGATGTCGCCGAGGAAGTGGCGTTGCGATCAGGTGTGTAGCCGCCGCCACGCGGCGATCACTGCGTGTGCGTCCAATTCGGAAACAGCGCGGGTCTGCGGCGTGCCGCCCAAATCAATGACAGGTTTACCGAACGGGCTGCGTCGGCCCCAGCGCCGCGGCGAATAGTGCCCGTACATGGTCACCAGCGGGCATCCCATCGCTGCGGCCAGATGCGCCGGGCCGCTGTCCACCGAGACCATGCTATGCGCGCGCTCGAGCACGCCGAGCAGGCGTCGCACGGGCAAGTCATCCGTGGCAATCTGCGCGCGCACCGCAAGCGCGGCATCGCGGATCGCGGACAGCACCGGCAACTCGGCCGGCGCGCCGCACAATAGCAAATGCGCTGCCGGCAGATCGGCGCGAATGGAACGCAGCAGCTCCACCCAGCGCGACACCGGCCAGAATTTCGGATCGACCGCATGGCGGCGACCGAAGCGGCGGGTTTTCCAGTTACCCGGTTGCAGCAGCACCAGCGGCGCACCGGCGAATCCGCGCGAGCTTAGCCAGGCTTGCGCATCGGCGCGATCGCGATCCTCCAGATACAGGCGCGGTGCGGCTTGCAGATCGTCCTCGTGGCAAGGGTATGCTGCCGCAGGGAACGCGGCCGGCGTCATTTGTCCGAAACGCAGCAGTTGATCGACCCAGTGTTCGTCGGTGCCACGGAACGATTCGCTGACGAACGCGTAGCGTTCGCGAGGCATCCGCGCCAGACGCAACAGCCAGCGGATGCGCTTGAGCGATCCGCGTGTGTCTTCGGAAACATAAATCGGGCCGTGATGCGTGCGCAGCGCGGCAATCGCGCGCCAGCGCTCGGGGCTGAACGCCACCGGCGCGTGGCGCGCGTGGAACGATTCGATTGCGCCGACGTCCGGGTGGCCGGCGTACAGGGCTTGCGTCCAGGTGCCGCGGGTGAGAATCTTGCACGGCGCGCCGTATCGCCGATGCAGAAGATGCAGCAATGGCGCCTGCAGCAACATATCGCCGAGCCGCCCAAAGCGGATGACGAGGGGTGTGAGCGGCGGCGAAACGGGCGGCATCGTGCGCAGTGGCGATGGAAGGTGGCGCATTGTAGCGATGACGCGCGTTCAAATATTCCAAAATGCTGCCAGCCTGACGGGCCAATCTGCGTTATTCTTTCTCGTCGCATTTTCGCCACAGGCCGATCCATGAGCGCCGGACACATCCTCATCGTCGATGACGAGCCCGATATCCGCAGCACGGTCAAGGAAATTCTGGAAGACGAAGGCTACACAGCCGTTGCCGCGGCCAACGCCGACGAGGCGCGCAGCCAGCAGCGGCGCGAGCATCCGGATGCCGTATTGCTCGATATCTGGATGCCGGGCACGGACGGCATCGCTCTGCTGCGCGAATGGGCTGCAGCCGGCGTTCTGGAGACCTGCCCGGTAATTATGATGTCAGGCCACGGCACGGTGGAAACCGCAGTCGAGGCCACGCGGCTGGGCGCATGGGACTTCATCGAAAAGCCCATCGCACTGGCGAAATTGCTGATCACACTCGAACGCGCGCGCGAAGCCGGCCGGCTCAAACGCGAGTACGCAGCCCTGCGTCAGCATCTGGCCCTGCCGCTGGAACCGGTCGGCAGTAGCCAGGTGATGACAGCGTTGCGTGCGCAATTGGAAAAACTCGCCCAGCACGATACCGGCGTGCTGATCCAGGGCGAACCGGGCACTGGCAAGGAAACCCTCGCGCGCTGGTTGCATGAACACGGTGCGCGCCGCGGTGGGCCGTTCGTCGTGATGGCTACGGGCAGCATTCCGCGAGATCACCTCGTTGCAGCGCTGTTCGGTGCCGAAACCGCGGACGGCGTCCAGCAAGGCCTGCTCGAACAGGCCAATGGCGGCACGTTGTTTCTCGACGAAGTCGCTGAACTCGACGCTGAGTTGCAACAGCGCCTGTTCAGCGTGTTGCAACGGCGTGCCCTGGTGCGCAGCGGCGGGCGTGGACCGACGCCGCTGGATTTGCGCGTAGTCGCGGCGAGCGCGCACGATCTGGAGGCGCAGGTCGCGGCCGGCGCATTCCGCGAGGAACTCTTTTATCTGCTCAATGTCGTACCTGTGTCCGTGCCGCCGCTGCGCGAGCGCGGCGAGGATGTTGCCGAACTGTTACGCCAGTACGCGGATTTTTTTGCCAGTCGCGACAAGTTGCCACGGCGCAATTTTTCCACTGCTGCGCTCAGCCGCCTGCGCCAGTACGCCTGGCCGGGCAATGTGCGAGAGCTGCGCAATCTGGTGCAGCGCTTGCTGGTCATGGGCGGCGCGGCGGATGTCGAGCCCGACGAGATCGAAACTGCGCTCGGCGCGGCGCCCGTCGCAGTGGCGAATGCAGCCGGCATCGATTTCGATCTGCCTTTGCGCGAGGCGCGTGAACAGTTCGAGCGCGGCTATCTGCAGCGCCAGTTGCAACGTTGCGGCGGCAGCGTCGGCAAACTCGCCAAGGCGGCCGGCATGGAACGCACGCATCTGTACCGCAAGCTGCGCGACCTGGGGGTCGAAGTGAAGAATGCGGCACGCGACAACTGACAACCCACAGCAAGGAGTTCGCCCATGAACGTGAAAAACAAGATCGCCCTCATCACCGGCGCCGCCAGCGGCATCGGCAAGCGCATCGCCGAGGTGCTGGCCGACAACGGCGCCCATATCGCCATCGCCGACATCAACCAGAACGCGGCGGACGCAGCGGCCGCCGACATCCGCAAGCGCGGAGTCAAGGCGACAGCCGTGCTGATGGACGTGACCCGCGAGGATCAGGTCGAAGCGGGCGTGGACAAGGTCGTCAAGGATCTGGGCGGCGTGGATGTTCTCGTATCCAATGCCGGCATCCAGATCGTCAATCCGATTGAGGACTTCGCGTTCGCCGACTGGAAGAAACTGCTGGCGATCCATCTGGATGGTGCATTCCTGACCACGCGCGCATGCCTCAAGCGCATGTACGCGGCAGGCAAGGGCGGCAGTGTCATCTACATGGGTTCGGTGCATTCCAAGGAAGCCTCGAAACTGAAAGCACCCTACGTCACCGCCAAGCACGGCCTGATCGGACTGGCGAAAGTCGTGGCCAAGGAAGGCGCCGCACACGGTGTGCGCGCGAACGTGATCTGCCCCGGTTTCGTGCGCACGCCGCTGGTGGAAAAACAGATTCCCGAGCAGGCCAAGGAGCTGGGCATCAGCGAAGACGACGTGATCAAGAAAGTGATGCTCAAGGACACCGTCGATGGTGAATTCACCACTGTCGACGATGTTGCCGCGTGTGCGCTGTTCTTTGCCGGCTTCGAATCCAACGCGCTGACCGGGCAGAGCATCGTCGTCAGCCACGGCTGGTTCATGCAATGAGCGTCGTTGCGCGCACGCGGAAAAAGTCCACAAATCCACAACGCGCCGAGTCGGCGTCGTTGAATGCGCACGGACGCGCCGCGAAAACGTCTAAAAGTACACAAAGCAGCAAGGTTGAAGCAACGCCGGCGCAATCCGCGCGGGGTTACGAAACCGTGGCCTTGGTGCTGCAGGGCGGCGGGGCGCTTGGTGCGTACCAGTGTGGCGTCTATGCAGGCTTGCACGAGGCCGGCATACGTCCGGACTGGTTTGCCGGCATCTCGATCGGCGCGATCAATGCAGCCATCCTCGCCGGCAACGCCCCCGAGCACCGGATTGCGCGCCTGCGCGAATTCTGGAACCGGATTTCCATACCTGCCGTGGCGCTTCCCGAACCCGTACTGGAATGGAAGAATCAGTGGCTGAATGCATTGCCGCCAGGCTCGCCAGTGCGCGAATGGGCCAATTCGCTGAGTGCGATGACGGCACTGTGGCTGGGGCAGTCAGGGTTCTTCGTGCCACGTTCGCCGCCGCCCTACGCCACCGTCGCGCGGGGTGCGGGAGCGATGAGTTTTTACAGTACTGCCCCGCTCAAGCGCACGCTTGAGGAATTCATCGACTTTGGACGCATCAACCACGGCCCGGAACGCTTCACCGTCGGCGCAGTGAATGTGCGCAGCGGCAACCTCGTCCATTTCGACAATCGCAAGATGCCGATCCGGGTTGAGCATGTCATGGCTTCCGGCGCGCTGCCGCCGGCATTTGCCGCGGTCGAGATCGATGGCGAATACTACTGGGACGGCGGCGTGGTCTCGAACACGCCGCTGGAATATGTGATCGAAGTCGAACCGCGGCGCGACACGCTGGCACTGCAAGTGGATTTGTGGAGCGCGCGTGGCACGATACCGAGCACTCTGGCCGACGTGCTCGAACGCGAGAAAGACATCCGCTATTCCAGCCGCACCCGCCGCGGTACCGATCACGTCGCCGAACGCCAGCGTCGGCGCCTGGCGCTGGGCCAGCTGCTCGAACAGTTGCCCGGCAAGCGTTTCCCGCCCAAGCTCGCGCAATTGCTCGAGCCGTGGACGTGCAGCAAGCGGCTTAACATCGTGCATCTGATCTATCAGGCAAAGTCGTACGAAGCCCAGTACAAGGATTACGCGTTCGGTGCGGTAACGATGCGCGGGCATTGGGACGCCGGCTCGCGCGATATGCAACGCACGCTTGCGCATCCGGACTGGTTCGTGCCGCCGCCGCGCGACATTGGCGTGGTGACGCACGATATCCACCGATGATTGGCGTCAGCGCAGCATGACCGCCAATGCGCTTGCAGGTCTTCGCGCTTTATGTGGCGGGCCGCGCGACGGTGCATTGTTGCGTGTATCGCTGGCCAACGCCTTGCTGGCGCAAGGCGATTGCACCGCCGCGATCGCCGAACTGCGCTGCGCACTGGAATTCGATGCGGACTATTCGGCGGCGTGGAAACAGCTCGGGAGACTATGCGCCGACGCCGGCGATGCCGCGGGCGCCAGCGATGCTTATCGCGCAGGCATCGCCGCCGCGCAAAAACGCGGCGACAAGCAGGCGCAGAAGGAGATGACGGTGTTTCTGCGACGTCTGGAAAAAGCGCAGGCCGGTTGATGCAGGCAACCTCTCCCGGGGGCCTCTGATTAACCGTCGCGAGCAAAGGCAGATTGGGTGCCGCCGGAGCGCAGAAACCGGAGTTTACTTTCGGTAAATGAGGGTGAGTCGAGAGCTGCTTGGCTCGCACTGCGAGCCGCGCGAGCGAACGCCCGCGCCGCTGGCGCGGGCCGGGAGCACCGCCGGCACACAAGCTGTCGAGCGCAGCAGGTTAATCAGAGGTTCCCTTGGGCCTGATCGAATACCGCTTGTATGCCCACTGGTATTGTTCCGGCGCCAACGCCACGCACTCTTCCACCCCTTGGTTGAGTGCGGCCACGGCGGTAGACAGATCCGCATCGGCGATGCCATCCGGCGCGGGGCGGATGTGGATGCGGAATCCGGCACCACGCGGCAGCCTCTCGGCGAACGCGAACAGCACTTGCGCTCCGGTGCGCTGGGCAAGGCGCGAGAGCAGCACCATCGTTAGCGCCGGCGTGCCGAAAAACGGTGCGAATTGTCCTTCACCAGACTTGGGTTGCTGATCGGGGAGGATGCCGACCACGCCGCCATCACGCAGTCGCTTGAACAGGGTGCGCACGCCTGCAGCGCCTTCGGCGCGAACCTGTTCGGCGGCGCGCGCGCCGCGCGCGCGCACCAGCAAAGGTTCGATCTCGGCGCGCCGCGGCGGCCGGTAGGCAATGGCGATTGACGTGCGATTGCACAACCAGAAATTGAGCAATTCCCAGCAGCCCAGGTGCGGCGCCGCGACGATCAATCCGCGGTTCGACGTCAACGCCGCATCAAGCAACTCATTGCCGCGCACCTCGCGGACGAGTCCAAGCGCTGCGTCCGGATCGCCGGACCAGATTTTGCATAGTTCCAGAGCCGATTTGCCGGTTTCGATCATTGCCGGCTTGAGCAGGGCATGACGGGTTTGGTCGTCGAATTGCGTTGTTACACAGGACAGGGTGCGCGTTGCCTTGCTGCGCAGCGGATTGGGCATGCGCCACAACAGCCAGCCCAGTACCGCGCCGACGGCGTGCAGTGCGCGTAGCGGCAGACGGCCGGCGAGACGCAACAGGCGATAGAGGATGGCGACGTACCAACGCACGAGAAATCCCGTAGTGCAAGCGCGCGATTGTAGCGGCACGCTTGACCCGCGCACGCTGCACTGCGCACTATCACGGCCCTTGGCCCGGAGCGCCGGCGCATGATTGGCTTGATCCAGCGCGTGAATCAGGCGCAGGTGGAGGTCGATGGCCAGACCATTGCGCGCATCGGCCCAGGCTTGCTTGCGCTCGTCGCGGTGCAGCCCGGCGACGGCGAGGCGCAAGCGCAGCGCTTGTGCGAACGCTTGCTTGGCTACCGCGTCTTCGCCGATGCAAACGGCAAGATGAACCGGTCGCTGGCCGAGACCGGCGGCGGTTTGTTGCTGGTACCACAATTCACCCTGGCGGCGGACACGAATTCCGGCATGCGCCCGAGTTTCACGTCCGCGGCGTCGCCCGAGGTCGGCCGGCGCTGGTTCGAGCGTATGGTGGAAATTGCGAAAAATCGCTATTCCCCGGTGGAAATCGGTCGCTTCAGCGCCCATATGCAGGTAAGTCTCGTCAACGACGGCCCGGTCACGTTCTGGCTGCAAACCTGACGATTTGACACCCCGCCTATACTTCTAAGTCTTTGATACCAGCGTCCATTCCATGAGCAACGAAACCGCCAACCCGCAACAATCCGAGATCAAGACCCTGATCATCAAGGGCAAGGAACAGGGCTATCTGACCTATGCCGAGGTCAACGATCACCTGCCCGATGACATCGTCGATCCGGAGCAGATTGAAGACATCATCGGCATGATCAACGATATGGGTATCGAGGTGCACGAGGTCGCGCCCGATACCGAAACCCTGTTGCCGGAAAACCCCGTCGCCACCGATGACGAAACCGCGACCGAAGAAGCCGTCGCGGTGCTCTCGGCAGTCGATGCCGAAGTCGGTCGTACCACCGATCCGGTACGCATGTACATGCGCGAGATGGGTACGGTGGAATTGCTCACCCGCGAGGGCGAAATCGCCATCGCCAAGCGCATCGAGGAAGGCCTGAACCAGGTGCAAACCTCGCTGGCCACATTCCCGTGGTCGATCCAGTTGCTGGTTGAAGAATACGATCAGCATCTGGAAGGCAAGAAGCGCCTGTCCGAAGTGCTCACCGGTTTTGCCGACATCGAAGTACCCGGCCTGGAAGCGGCCGATGCGATCGTCGAGAGCGAGCCGGCAGCGAAAGAGAAAGATGACGACGACGAAGCAGAGGCCGCAACCGAGGAAGCCGGCCCGGGCGAGACCGGTCCGGATCCGGCCGAGGTTACCCGGCGCATGGACGAGTTGCGCTCGCTGTATGCCAAGTTCCAGCGTGCCGCCGGCAAGCACGGCGCCGCCGACAAGAAAACGCAGAAGGCGCGCGACACGATGGCCGAGGCGTTTCTCAAGCTCAAACTGCCGTCGATCATGATCGATGCGTTTGTGCGCAAGTTGCGCGAGGTCGTAGCCACGATCCGCGGCCACGAGCGCGTGATCATGGATCTGTGCGTGCGCCAGGCGAAGATGCCGCGCAAGGATTTCCTCAAGGCGTTCGCCGCGTACGAAGTGAACCTGGGTTTCGCCGACGAGGTGATCCGCAAGAAGCAGAAATGGGCGTCGTCGATCCGTGCGCACAAGCCCAGCATCGTCGCCGAGCAGGAAAGACTCATCGCTCTGGAAAAAACCTTGTACCTGTCGCTCACCGACGTCAAGGAAATCAATCGCGCCATGTCCATTGGTGAGGCGCGTGCGCGTCGCGCGAAAAAGGAAATGGTCGAGGCCAATCTGCGCCTGGTCATCTCGATTGCGAAAAAGTATACAAATCGCGGTCTGCAGTTTCTGGATCTAATCCAGGAGGGCAACATCGGCCTGATGAAGGCCGTGGACAAGTTCGAATACCGTCGTGGCTACAAGTTCAGTACCTACGCGACGTGGTGGATCCGCCAGGCGATCACGCGTTCGATCGCAGATCAGGCGCGCACGATCCGCATTCCGGTGCACATGATCGAGACGATCAACAAGCTCAACCGCATCAGCCGCGCGATGCTGCAGGAAATGGGCCGCGAACCGACGCCGGAAGAGCTGGCGGTGAAGATGGAGATGCCTGAGGACAATATCCGCAAGGTACTCAAGATCGCCAAGGAGCCGATTTCGATGGAAACCCCGATCGGCGACGACGAGGATTCGCATCTGGGCGACTTCATCGAGGACACGAACGTCGAATCGCCGGTCGAAGCCGCCACCGGCACGGGCCTGACCGAAACCGTGCGTGACGTGCTCGCTGGCCTGACCCCGCGCGAGGCGAAAGTGCTGCGCATGCGTTTTGGCATCGATATGAACACCGACCACACCCTGGAAGAAGTCGGCAAGCAGTTCGACGTTACCCGCGAACGCATAAGGCAAATAGAGGCCAAGGCCCTGCGCAAGCTGCGGCACCCATCGCGCTCTGAGCAACTGCGCTCGTTCCTCGACTTCGAGTAACGGCGACTCGGGATTCGGGAAGCGTAGCAACCTCGTCGTCATTCCGGGGCCGCGCCCAGCGCGGAACCCGGAACCTGGTTCTACGGTGCCGCAAAAGCCGGATTCCGGGTTCGGCCTCCGATGAAGCCACTAGCCGCCCCGGAGTGACGAACAGGGAGGGAGTGACGTGGCTGAACTGAACGCGATCAGGGCATTTGTCGAACACGGATGACGTCCTGGATTCCGAATGGATCGGAACCAGACACTTCGCCACCGGTTGTAGCGGCCTTCGCCGGAACAACCACTATTACTTCAAATGAGACCTACCCATGAACCGTATCGCCGTTTTTGTTGATGCCGGCTACTTCTATGCTTCCGCCAGCGAACTGCTTTTCGGCACACCGTTGCGGCGCGGCGAGATGCGCCTCGCCAACGCCGAATTCGCGCAATATCTCGCGCACTGCGCGGAAACCATCGCCGGTTGTCCGTTGCTGCGCATCTACTGGTACGACGGCACCAACTCCGGCCCCACGCCCGCGCACCTCGCGATGGCGTACCTCGACAACATCAAGCTGCGCCTAGGCTTCGTCAACCAGTCCGGCGAGCAGAAAGGCGTCGACGGCCTGATTTTCTCCGATCTCACCAACCTCGCGCGCAACCACGCGATCTCCGACGCCCTGCTGGTCGCTGGCGACGAGGACCTGCGCATAGGCGTGCAGCAGGCGCAGGAACACGGCATCCGCGTGCACCTGCTGGGCGTCGAACCGAAGGATCCTTCCGGCAATCAGTCCGCCGCGCTGCAGCGCGAAGCCGACACCCGCCGCCAGCTCGACGCTGCCGCACTGGGGCAGTTCCTGTTTCGCCGCGAATACGTCTCCACGTCCACCACCATCCCCACCGCTGAGCTCGAGCCGGCCGACGAGGACGCTGCGCACAACCTCGCGCGCATGCAGGAACTCGCCAGCGAATACGCGGCCACCCTCGATGCTACTCAGCGCGAACTGATCCTCGCCTTGCCCGAACGTACCCCGCTGCCGCACGAACTCGACCGCGAATTGCTGCTGCGCGCGAGCGAACTGCTCGGCCGCAAACTCGAGGAAACCGAAAAACGCACCCTGCGCGGCGCGTTGCGCGGCGCGGTGACGCCGGCTACGCCCGCCAGCACCGGGTGACGCAACTCGCGAGGGTTGCATCGCACCGGTTATGCTTCGCGCCTCAGGGCCTATAGCTCAATTGGTTAGAGCAGGGGACTCATAATCCCTTGGTTCCAGGTTCGAGTCCTGGTGGGCCCATTTCTGCTGCTCACCATTTCGATTGCAGCAAGGGTTGCCATGAACGCCGTCGCCCCAGCCCCTCCGAAGCGCGCGCGCAATTCCCTTTTCGCCAACTACAACTTCAGTCTGTTGTTCGGCGGCAGTTCCATCTCGGCGTTCGGCGACCAGTTCACGCTGGTGGCGTTGCCGTGGCTGGTGCTGAAACTCACCGGCAACCCCGCCGCGCTGGGCGTGGTACTGGCGGTGATGGCATTCCCACGCGCGATCTTCATGCTGGTCGGCGGCGCGGTGGTGGACCGGATGTCGCCACGGCGAGTGCTGCTGGGTGCGCGCGCGGTGAATGCCGCCTGCATCGTGGTTCTTGCAATACTGGTGCTCACAGGTGCCATCCAGATGCGGATGGTGTACCTGCTGGCGCTCGGCATCGGCCTATCCACGGCATTCGCGTATCCCGCAGGTTCAGCGATTCTCCCGCAACTGGTGCAGCCGCAGCAGTTGCGTGCCGCGAACGCGGCGTTCATGGGCATGCGCCAGCTCAGCATGATCGGCGGCCCTGTGCTCGCCGGTTTCGTGATCGCGCTGGGCGCGCACCATCAACCCTCCGCGCACACGCTGCCGGATGCCAGCGGACTCGGCGAGGCTTTCGCCATCGACGCGGCAAGCTTCGTGTTCTCGCTGGTGTCGCTGGCGCTGATCCGCATTCGTGGCGATTTTCATCCCGCGAAAAAAACCGATGGCATGTTCGCCAGCATCGCCGCGGGTGTGCGCTATGTGTGGGCAGACGTGCCGCTGCGCGCCTTCGTGATCTACGCGAGTTTCGTGTCGGTGTTCGTGGGCGGCCCGATCCAGGTCGGCCTGCCGGTACTGGCCGACACACGCATGAATCTCGGTGCGGCGTCGCTCGGCATCCTGATGACCGCGCAAGGCGTGGGTATGTTCGTCGGCAGCTTCCTTTCCGGCCTCGGTCAGCGCGCGATGCGCGGTCATCTCGGCGTGATGATCTTGTGCTTCGACAGCGCGATGGGCCTGGCGCTCGCCGCGTTGATCTTCGTGTACAGCACTTACAGCGGTGCGGTGTTGCTGATGTGCACCGGCCTGCTCGGCGGCATCGTGCAGATCGCAATCTTCACCTGGATCCAGCAACGCGTGTCGCAAGCAATGATGGGGCGCACCATGAGCATCCTGATGTTCACCTTCATGGGGCTGGGTCCGCTGTCAGCGGCGGCCGCGGGCGCGCTGCTCAAGGTGATCTCGCTGACCGCGTTGTTCGGCATTGCGGGACTTACGCTCACTGCAATTGCGCTGTGCTGCCTCGCAAGCCCGCAAATGCGCAGCATCAGGGCGATGCAACCGGAGCCCGCGAAACCCTAGCCCCTCGAGCAGCAATGGCACCCATGCCTCCCACCTCCAACCTGATCCTCAACACCGACAGCTACAAGGCCAGTCACTGGCTGCAGTATCCGCCGGGCGTGGATGCCACGTTCTTCTATCTGGAGAGCCGCGGCGGTGTGTACGAGCGCACGCTGTTCTTCGGGTTGCAATCGATCCTGAAGGAATATCTCGGCAAGCCGGTCACTGCAGCGATGATCGCCGAGGCCAGGGCGTTCTTCCCCGAACACGGCGAGCCGTTCAACGAGGCGGGTTGGCGGCACATCGTCGACGCGCACGGCGGCGAATTGCCGCTGCGTATCCGCGCGGTCGCCGAAGGCACCGTGGTGCCGACGCATCAGGCGTTTATGACGATCGAGAGTACCGATCCCGCCTGTTTCTGGCTGCCGTCGTACGTCGAGACGTTGCTGATGCGGGTCTGGTATCCCGTCACGGTCGCAACGATCAGTTGGCACGTGAAGCAGTCGATCCGCGAATACCTCGACAAGAGCAGTGACGACCCGGCGTCAGAGGTGCTTTCCAAGCTGCACGACTTCGGGTCGCGCGGGGTGTCCAGCGCGGAATCGGCGGCACTGGGCGGGATGGCGCACCTGGTCAATTTTCGTGGCACCGACACGGTGCTGGGCGTGCTGGCGGCGCGCGAGTACTACGGCGAGGCGATGGCGGCGCACTCGATCCCGGCTTCCGAGCACAGCACCATCACGGCTTGGGGCAAGGACCGTGAGGTCGACGCGTATCGCAACATGCTGCGCCAGTTCGCCAAGCCCGGAAGCGTGGTTGCATGCGTGTCCGACAGCTACGATCTGTTCCACGCGATCAGGGAACTGTGGGGTACGGAATTGCGCGACGAGGTGATCGCGAGCGGCGCGACACTGGTGGTGCGACCCGATTCGGGCGACCCCGCCGACATCGTGCACCAGACCCTGTCGATGCTGAACGCCGCGTTCGGCAGCACGGTCAACGACAAGGGCTATCGCGTGCTGAACCACGTGCGCGTAATCCAGGGCGACGGCGTGAATCCCGATTCGATCCGCGCGATCCTGGAGCGCATCACCCACGCGCGGTATTCCGCCGACAATATCGCGTTCGGGATGGGCGGCGCGCTGCTGCAGAAGCTCAACCGCGATACCCAGAAGTTCGCGCTGAAATGTTCCGCCGCGCGCATCGACGGCAGGTGGAAGGACGTCTACAAGGATCCGGTCACCGACCACGCCAAGGCCTCCAAGCGCGGCCGGTTGACCCTTGCGCGGCATCGCGAATACGGCACTTTCAAGACCGTCGCGCTGACGGATGGCGCGATCGAGGGCGATGC